>DATEAV010000168.1:0-3518 GCA_035288185.1 Anaerolineales bacterium
CCAACGCTCATCGTCGCTCAGGCTTTCGCCGAAGGCGGGCATCTCGCCGCTCGCCGCGCCGGCAGTGATCGCCTCGAAGATCTCCTCCCCAGACCGCCCAGCGAGGCGAGCGGCGCTCAATGCGGATGCAGGGCCTCCCGCCGTGTGACAATCGGCGCAGTTGTTGGCATCGTAGATCTCCCGCCCTCGCTCGATCTCGTCCGGTGTGCTGCTCAGGGTGAGGGCGTAGGCGGCCACGTCCCAGCGCTGCTGGTCATTCAGGCTTTGAAAGCCGGGCATGAATCGGTCGAGGTTGCCCACGGTCACCATCTGATACCAATCTACCAGGGAGGCGGAGCGCGCCACAGACGGATCGCCGAGCCGTGCCGGGGCAACGGGCAGGTTGGCGCTCTGCGCGCCGTCACCGAGCCCGGACGGCCCATGGCAGGCAGCACAACGATCGGCATAGATGGCGGCGCCGGAGGCGACGTTCGGCTCGGAGGTAGGCGGCGCGGCAGTCGGCTCGCCGACGGAGGCGGGGCGGACGGGCTGCCCCGCGGGAAGCCCTGACGGAGGCGTGACATCCTCCGCCAGAGAACAGCCGGCAAGCGCCAGGAACGCGGCCAGAGAAAGAAGCTTGGCGAACCGCCTCACGTCGCCAACCCTCCCACGGTGAGCGGCGCGCCGCAGCGAATGCAGAAGCGGTCGCCGGCGAGGGATTGCTGGCCGCACCGTCCGCAGAAGCCGCCCGGGGCTGCGCCGGCCCCGCCCCGCAGCCGGGCCACCTCGGCTTCGATCGCGGCCTCCAGACCAGGCTGCTCCTGGATCGGCCGCCGCCCGTTCTTGCCCTCCAGCCCGTCGATCTCGCGCATCAGCGCCGCCCCGCGCTGTACGAGCTCGGGCCGGGCAGCCCTGTAATCTTCCGGGAGGACCTTGGCCATCGCGTGGTCCATGTCGAGGTCCTGGATCAAACCGAGCACGTGCTCGAGCTCAGCCCTCTTCGCCGAGAGCGTCACCTCGTGTTCGCCGGCTGCGGGGGCCTTGCCCTCGAAAAGCGGACGGCCGATGAAGACGGCGGCGAGAACGCCCAGAGCGATCATGACCAAGAGCGAGCCGATATCCATGCAAGCATCTCCGGAAATGCAGGCGGCGCCTACGGCGCCATGCCGATCGCCGCTTCGAGCGCGGCCTCGATCTCCGATACGGAGGAGTACGGGCCGATCTTCCGGCTCACGAGGATCCCCTGGCGATCGACAATGTAGGTCTCGGGGACGCCCCGCATCCGAAAGGCCTGAGAGATCTCCGTGCCCAGGTCGGGGCCGTTGGCATAGGTGATTCCGAACCGGTCCAGATAGGCCAGCGCCTCGGGCTGCGTGTCGACGTAGTTCACGCCCAGGAAGACCACGCCCCGGTCCCGGTAGCCCTGATACGCCTGCTCGAGCTCGGCGGCCTCCTCTTCGCAAGGCTCGCACCACGAGGCCCAGAAGTTGATCAGGATCACCTGCCCCCGCAGGTCGGCGGTGTTGTACGTCTGGCCATCGAAGGTCGTCAGGGAGAAATCCGGGATCCGCGAGCCGACGTTGATCGGTCCCTGCTGGCTGCGGATCAAGCCGGTCCCGAGCAGGGCCAGCAGGCCGAACAGAGAGACCCACACGACAACCACGCCCCAGCGCGGGCGCCGGACGGGGGACGCGGTTGGAGGGCTGGAGGGGGTATCTTGGGTCATCGCTTCCATATCATCCCATGCGCGAACGTGACGGGGAGATCGCCCGAGATCAGGCTCGCCTTCTCAGCTCCTGCTCGAGGCGCTCGACGTAGGGATCGTCGGAGGCCGTCGCCGGCGCCCCCGCGGCGGAAGACGCCGGGCGGGTCCAGCGGCGTATGATTCGGGCCAGCATGAAGGCTCCGGCAAGGAAGGCGGCGGGCGGGATGAGGTAGACCAGCAAGTTGAATCCTTCGGCCGGCGGCGCAGCCAGCACGCGCTCGCCGTACTGCACGACGAAGTAGTCTTTGATCTCCTGCTCGGTCCGGCCCTCGGCGAGCATTTGCCGGATGATCGCTCGCCACTGGGCGCAAGCCTGCGTGGGGCAGACGTCCAGCGGCACGTTCTCACACACCGGGCAGTAGAGCCCCCGAGCGATGGCGTTCACTTCATCGTCGGTCGGTTCTCCGTCCTGCGCCGCTGCCGGCGCCGTTAGCAACGCCAGGCCAATGGCAAGAAGAAGGAAGAGCCGCCAGGAGCTCCTCACCCGGCCAGGCCCCTCAAAGAGACGGCCGGCCCGCGCGCGGCGACACGGGCCGCTTCGGGATCGCGCTCGGGCCAGGCGGCCACCAGCGTCCCCAGGATGAACACCAGCCCTCCAAGCCAGACGAAATTCACCAGAGGGTTGTGGTAGATCTTGAAGGTAGCGCCCTCGGCGGCGATTGGCTCCCATCCAACGAGGAGGACGTAGAAGTCATCCTCCAGGGTCGACCTCACCCCGGGGATGGTCATCGGCTGCTGCGAGGCGTAGTAGTAGTCGCGCCGAGGGTGGAGCTCGGCCACCCGACGCCCGTCCCGGTAAACGGAGACCGAGGCGCGCGTGATGTTGCGCCCGTCGGCCGCGTCCCACTGGGCCAATGAGTCGTAGGTCATCACGTAGCGTCCGAGGGTGAGCTGCTCTCCCTGGGCCAGCGTCCCCTGCGTCTCGGCCTGGAACAGCTCGATCCCGATGACGCCCAACCCCATCAGCACGACGCCGATGTGGATCACGTAGCCGCCGTACCGCCGGCGATTGCGGCCGATGAGCCGCCAGAGCGCCAACGGAAGGCTCTCACCCTGACTGCGCCGGCGGGCAAGCGCGCCTCGCCCAAACTCATAGGCCGTCACCAAAGTGACCAACCCGACCAGCCAGAAGCCGATCAGGGGGACCGGATGCGTCATTCCCCGAGCCGCAATCACGACCGGCACGATCAGCGAGACCGCGAGAATCTTCCACAACAACCGGGCCAGGGAGCGTCCCGAACGCGCCCCGTAGGCCGAGAGCGGAGCGACGCCCATCAGGAGGAGCAGCGCGCCCCAGACCGGCCCGCTGGCGCGTTCATAGTACGGCGGGCCGACGGTCACTTTCTCGCCCGTGAAGAGCTCGGAGATCAGCGGGAAGAGGACGCCCCACAGGCAGATGACATAGATGGCCAGGAAAAGGATGTTCTGCAGGAGGAACAGCGCCTCGCGAGAGAACATCGATTCCAGGCGGTTCTCGCCACCCAGCCGATCCCAGCGCCAGATCAGCAGACCAACCGAAACAACAAAGGTGACTCCGATGAAACCAAAGAACATCGGCCCAATCGCGGACTGAGCAAAGGCGTGGACCGAGGAGAAGACGCCGGAGCGGGTGAGGAAGGTGGCCAGGATGACACTGGAGTAGGTGAGGATGATCAGCGCCATGTTCCACTGCTTGAGGATGCCGCGCTTTTCCTGGATGATCACCGAGTGGAGGAAGGGCGTGCCGACGAGCCATGGCAGGAGGGCGGCCACCTCCACCGGATCCCAGCCCCAA
>DATEAV010000169.1:0-3349 GCA_035288185.1 Anaerolineales bacterium
CATGGTGACCATCGCCTGCAACAGCGAAGTGTGCACCCACTGCCCCTGGCCCGATCGCTCCCGCTCCAGCAGGGCCACCAGGATGCCCTGGGCCAGGAACAAGCCGGCGGTGAGGTCCGCGACGGGGATCCCGGCTCGCACGGGGCCCTGTCCGGGCAGCCCGGTGACCGACATCAGCCCGCCCATCCCCTGGGCGATCTGATCGTAGCCGGGCCGGTCGCGATACGGGCCGTCCTGGCCAAAGCCCGAGATGCTGCCATAGACCAGCCGCGGGTTGATCCGGCTCAGAGTGTCATAGTCGATTCCGAGCCGGGTCTTGACCTCGGGGCGGAAGTTCTCCACCAGCACATCGGCGCGGGTGACCAGGCGCTTCAGGATCTCGAGACCCCGCGGTGATTTGAGGTCGAGGGTCATCGAGCGCTTGTTGCGGTGGAGATTCTGGAAGTCCGATCCGTGTCGCGCGGAGTCGGCGTCGAGATCCTCCCGGGCTTCCACCTGGATGACGTTCGCCCCCATGTCCGCGAGCTGGCGCACGCAGGTGGGTCCGGACCTGGCCCGGGTGAGATCGATGACGGTGTAGGGGCTCAGTGGAAGCGCCATCAGCCCCCTCGCGGGCGTGAGGAGTACCGCCGGCAGGTGCGATACCGCCGGCCGAAGACGCGCACCTGAGGGTGCCAGCGCTCATGGGCCCCGCCGACCTCGTGCACGCACACGAGGGGCGTTCCCCGCCCGATCGGTTCGCCGAAGCGCGTGATCCCGTTGATCCAGGCCAGCGGCATGCCGTGTCCTCCTCGTGGCGAGCGGCGCTACCTGACCGTCACCCAGTCGGGCCGGGCCTTCCGCATCAGGTCCGGCACGGTGTACGTCGCAGCCCGCGGGGCCTTCGGGATCTGCTTCGCCGCCAGCTGCGAGTCTGCCGCCCCGTCCATCTCGTTCAGGAAGGCCTGATCGATCAGCATGGTGTACTTGTTCCGGCCCATCATCTCGGTCAGCTCGTCCTCGGGAATGCTCAGCTTGCGAGTCAGGATCTTGATGGCCTCCGCGCGGTTCGAGTGCACGAAGTCGTTGCCGCGGGCCAGGCCCTTGAGGAGGGCCACCAGGGTGTTCGGGTTCTTGTCGATGAACTCCTGAGGCGTGAAGACGACGATCGGCAGGCCCCACAGCCGGTACGTCTCCTTCTTCTCGGGGAAGTTCGCCTGGGCGCCCGTCAGCACGACCGTGCCGCCTTGCTTGGCCGTGCGCGTCAGGTGGGGCTCCCAGATCAGGGCCCCATCGATGTCGCCGCGAGCGAAGGTCGGCGCCAGGTCCGGCGGCTGGAGGTTGATGACCTGGATCTTGTTCCGGTCAATCCCGTGGCGCGCCGACATCCGCGCGAGGAAGTCCATGGTGGCGGCGTAGACGAATGTCCCCACCTTCTTGCCCTCGAGGTCTTTCGGGGAGCGCACGTTCAGGGCGTTGCGGACCGCGAGGCCCATGGCGCCCGAGATGTCGTTGATGGTGCCGATCACCTTCACGGGAAAGTCCCGGGCGATGAGGTTCAGCGCATTGTTGTGCGCGGCCATGGCCACCTTGATGGATCCCCCTGCCATCGCGGGTGGGATCTCGCCGCCGCCACTGAGGTACTTGACCGTCACGTCCAGCCCTTCCTCCCGGAAGTACCCCTTCTCGACCGCCAGCTCGATCTGGACGGCGAGCTGTGGGTCCCTCGAGGTGTACACATCCAGGCTCTTCAGCTCCAGGTCGGCGGCGGCCGTCGGCGCCGCCGGCACGGCCAGCGCCAGGATTCCCATGATTCCGACCAGCGTGTTCATCCTGCCTCGTCTCATCGTGTCCCTCCGTCATCGGTTCGCGTCATGGTCGTGTGCCTCGTGATTCCGCCCCTGCCACCCTCCCCGCCTCCGCCGGCAGCTCCTGCTGAAGAAGATCGGCGAGCTCCCGCTTGAGCGTCACGAACGCCGGCGCCGCGTCGTCCCGGGGCCGGGCCAGACTCACCTCGTGCACGGCCTTGATCCGGCCAGGCCGGGCCGTCATCGTGACGACGCGATCGGCCAGCAGCAACGCTTCCTCGATGCTATGGGTCACGAACAGGCAGGTCTTCTTGGTGGCAGCCCAGATCTTCACCAGCTCGTCCTGCATCATCCGCCGGTTCTGCGCATCGAGCGCCCCGAAGGGTTCGTCCATCAGCAGGACCTTGGGATCGTTCGTGAGTGCCCGGGCGATCGCGACGCGTTGCTTCATCCCGCCGGAGAGCTGGCGTGGCCAGTGGCGCTCGAAGCCGGTCAGCCCCACCAGGTCCACGAATCGCTGCCCCATCTCGAGCCGCTCGCGCCGCGGAACGCCTCCGAGGCGGAGCCCGAAGGTGACGTTGTCCAGGACCCGCATCCACGGGAAGAGCGCGTGTTCCTGGAACACCACGCCTCGGTCCGAACCCGGCGCCGTCACCCTCTGGCCCTCCACCAGAACGTGCCCGGCGGACGGCCGCAGGAAGCCCGCCATGATGTTCAGCACGGTGGACTTGCCGCACCCGCTGGGGCCCAGGAGCGCCACGAACTCCCCCTCGGCCATCGACAGAGTGAACTCTTCCACGGCGACTGTCGGCTCCCCCTCCTCGACCTCGAACGTCTTCCTCACTCCCGCCGCCTCCAGGTAGGCCATCGCTCACTTCTCGTCTCTGGGGCGCCATCGCAGGAGCCTGGCTTCGCCCGCCCGGATCAGGCTGCCGATCGTGAACCCGATGAGCCCGATCATCAGGGCGCCGAAGACCATCCAGTCCACCTTGAAGTAGTTGCGCGACTCCATGATCCGGTAGCCGAGCCCGGCATTTGACGCGATCAGCTCGGTCGCCACCAGGGCGAGGAAGGCCATGCCGAACCCCAGGCGGAGCCCGGTGATGATCTGCGGCAGGGCCGCCTGGAGGGTGACCAGCCTGAACATCTGCCCGCTGGTCGCCCCGAGGCTCAAGGCCGCCCGGCGCAGGAGCGGGTCGGTGAACTTCACGCCCTCGATGGTGTTCACGTACACCGGAAAGAAGGCCACGAAGGCCGTGAAGTAGATCTTGGACGGCTCGCCGATCCCGAACCAGAAGATGAACAGGGGGAGCCAGGCCAGCGGCGGAATCGGGCGCAGCATCTCGAGCGGCGGATCCAGGAAATCCTCGATGAGCCGGACCGACCCGGCCGAGCATCCCAGCACCACCGCCACGGCGGCGCCAAGGAGGAAGCCGAGGACGACTCGATAGAGGCTGTACAGCACATCGAGGAGCAGGATGCCTTCGGCGACCTGCTCGGAGGCGCCGCGCAGGACGCCTGCCGGGGTGGGGAGAAGGGCCGGGTTCATGAAGCCGACCGCC
>DATEAV010000170.1:0-10219 GCA_035288185.1 Anaerolineales bacterium
GGCAGGCTGCGCCGCAGCCGGTCGAGCATCCCCAGGCTGCGGGCGGCGCCGCGGGCGGAGCACGCCACCGGCTCCTCCGCCAGATAGGCGGGCACGCCGGTCTCCCGCGTGAGCCACTTGTCCATGCCGCGCAGGAGCGACGTTCCCCCACAGATCACCATCCCGCGGTCGATGATGTCCGAAGCCAGCTCGGGCGGGGTGCGCTCGAGCACCTTGCGCACCGCCCCCAGCATCAGGTGGAGCGACTCCTGCAGCGCCTCGACGATGTCGTTGGCGGTGAGCACCACCGTACGGGGAAGGCCGGTGACCTGGTCTTGCCCTTGGATCTCGACGCTCCGGTCCTCTTCCTGCGGGATGGCAGCTCCGATCCGGATCTTCACCTCTTCGGCGGTCCGCCCGCCGATCACCAGCCCATGCTTCTTGCGGACGTAGCCCACGATCGCTTCGTCCAGCTTGACGCCGGCGATGCGAACCGCATCGGCGGCGACGATGCCGCTCATCGCCACCACCGCCGCCGAGGTCACCCCTCCGCCAAGGACGACGACCATGTTGCCGGAGGGCGTGGCGATGGGAAGGCCCACGCCGATGGCCGCCGCCAGGGGCTCCTGGATGAGCAGCACCTCGCGGCTCCCCGCCTGAAGGGCGGCCTCATGCACGGCCCGGCTCTCCACGCTCGTCACCCCGAAGGGCACGGTAATCATCACCCGGGGCTTGAAGAGCCGGGTCGAGCCGCAGACCTTCTCGATGAAGTGACCGAGCATCCGTTGGGTCACCTCGAAGTGGGCGATGACGCCGTCGCGCATCGGGCGCATGACATCGATCGTCTCCGGCACGCGGCCGTACATGTCGCGGGCCGCCTGCCCCACCTCGACGATCTTCATCTCGTCAACGACGATCGCCACGACGGTGGGTTCCTGGAGGACGATCTCACCGGATTCGCAGATCAGGGTGTTGGAGGTTCCCAGGGAAATCCCGAGATTTCGCCCGAAGAGGGCCATGCCTCTATTCCCCTTCCCCTCGCGCCCGCGGCATCCCGGCCGGGCCGCGGTAGCGGCGGACGGCGCCGAGCCTCAAGTTGGAGCGGCGCAGGGCGGCCTCGATGGCCCGGTATTCGTCGTCCCCCAGGGCGCTTCGATTCGCCAGGAGTTTCTCGGCCCGGGCGCGGGCCTGCTCGGCGCGGGCCGCGTCGATCTCCGCCACGTTCTCGCCGACATCCGCCAAGACGGTCACCCGATCGGGCAGCACTTCCATCACCCCGCCCCCGATCACAAAGGCATCCTCTTTGCCTTCATGCCGGACGCGCAGGATCCCGTAGTCGAGTGTGGCCAGCAAGGGCGCGTGGTGCGGCAGGATCCCCATTTCCCCCTGGGACCCCGGCGCGATCACCTCGTCGGCCGGGCCTTCGAAAAGAAGCCGGTCCTGGGTGACGATCTCGCAGCGGAGGGTCATGACGGCATCCCTCTCCACGCGCCTCAGGCGGCCAGGCGCTCCGCGTGCGAGACGACGTCCTCGATGCCGCCGGCCATCATGAAGGCCTGCTCGGGGAGCTCGTCGTGCTTCCCCTCCAGAATCTCCTTGAAGCCGCGCACTGTATCGGAACGCGAGACGTAGCGGCCTTCCAGGCCGGTGAACTGCTGGGCCACGGAGAACGGCTGGGAGAAGAAACGCTCGATCTTCCGGGCGCGAGAGACCAGCACCTTGTCTTCTTCGCTCAGCTCATCGATCCCCAGGATGGCGATGATGTCCTGCAAGTCCTTGTAGCGCTGGAGGACGCGCTGCACTTCTCGGGCAACCTCGTAGTGCTCCTCGCCCACCACCTGCGGGTCGAGGATGCGCGAGGTGGAGGCCAGCGGATCGATCGCCGGATAGATCCCCTTCTCGACGATCGCCCGCTCGAGGGCGATGGTGGCGTCGAGGTGGGTGAAGGTGGCCACAGGCGCCGGATCGGAATAGTCGTCGGCCGGGACATAGACGGCCTGCATCGAGGTGATCGAGCCCCGCCGGGTGGACGTGATCCGCTCCTGCAGCTCGCCCATCTCGGTGGCCAGGGTCGGCTGATATCCCACCGCCGAGGGCATGCGGCCGAGCAGAGCGGAGACCTCCGAGCCCGACATGCTGAATCGGAAGATGTTGTCGATGAAGAGCAGAACGTCCCGCCCCTGATCTCGGAAGTACTCCGCCATGGTGAGCGCCGTAAGGCCCACGCGCAGGCGGACGCCGGGAGGCTCGTTCATCTGGCCATAGACGAGGACCGTGTCTTTGAGCACGCCGGATTCGATCATCTCCCGGTACATCTGCGTGCCCTCGCGGGTGCGCTCGCCGATTCCGGCGAAGACCGAGTTGCCCTTGTGGACCGTGGCGATTGAGCGGATCAATTCCTGGATGATAACGGTCTTGCCGACGCCGGCGCCGCCGAAGATGCCTGTCTTCCCGCCCTTGGTAAAGGGCGCCACCAGGTCGATCGCCTTGATCCCGGTCTCAAACACCTCCACCCGCCGCGATTGCTCCTCGAAGGAGGGCGCAGGGCGATGGATGGGGGAGCGGCGCGTGGCCTCGGCCGGCCCCCTCCCGTCGATCGGCTGCCCGAGCACATTGAACACCCGCCCCAACGTGGCGTCACCCACGGGCACCAGGATAGGCGCTCCCTGTCCGTGCGCCGGGGCGCCACGCTGGAGCCCATCGGTGGAGTCCATCGCCACGGTGCGCACCACCCCATTGCCCAGGTGACGCTGCACTTCCAGAATCAGCGAGCGGCCGCCGTCACGCGGCACCTCGATCGCGTCGTGGATCTCCGGGTACTCGCCCGATGGGAAGGCGCAATCCACCACACCCCCCAGCACCTGGACAACCCGGCCCGTCGTTTTCGCCATCCTCACAGACCTCCTCTACCTTGTAGACCCTCGAAGCTGGCAGGCCCCAAAGAACGCGTCTTCTTCACCGCAGAGATCGCAGAGTGCGCAGAGTCCTAAGCTAACATCTCTGCGGTCTCTGCGGACTCAGCGGTAGAGTCTACGCCGCGCCCAGCGCCTCCGCGCCGCCGGCGATATCAAGCATGTCGCTGGTGATCGCCTGCTGGCGCGCCTTGTTGTACTGTAGGCGCAGGGCCTCCACGAGCTGGTTGGCGTTGTCGGTGGCGTTGCGCATCGACACCATCCGCGCCGCATGCTCGCTGGCCATCGATTCCAACACCGCCTGGAAGAGTTGCAGGGCGGTGAAGCGCGGGACGATCAGGTTGATGATCTCCGCCTCGCTGGGCTCATAGAGATAGGCTCGGCTCGGAGCGGCGCGGGCCGCCAGCCCCATCGAGTCCCGCGTTTCGGTGGATTCCATCTCCAGGGGCAGCAGCTTGCGCACCGTCGGGACCTGGCGCAAGAGGTTCACAAACCGGGTATACGCCAGATAGACCTGGTCCGCCTCCCCTGAGAGGTACTCATCGACCGCCAGGCGCCCAATCGCCGAGACGTCGGCAAACGTCGGCGAGGTGGGAAGCCGCGAAAACTCCGCCACGATATTCACGTGGCGGCGAGAGAGCATGTCTCGCCCTTTCCTCCCGACAACCACATATCCGACGGGGATCGCCGACCCGCGGAACTGATCGAGGGTGGCGCGGAGGATGTTGCCGTAGAAGGCGCCCGCCAAACCGCGATCGCCGGTGATCAGGACGACAAGAACGCGCCGGACCTGATGCCGCTCGGTGAGCAAAGGATGAACGTAGTCCCGGCCAGCCTGCTCCGCCAAATGCTCCAGCACGTGCCAGGCTTGAGTGGCATAGCGCCGCGTGGCGAGCGCAGCCTGCTGCGCCTTGCGCACCCGGCTGGCGCTCACCGCCTCCAGCGCCCGAGTCACCTGGGCGATGTTGGCCACGCTCCGGATTCGGAGCCGCATCTCGCGGACAGAAGACGACATCGCAGGTGTCTCGCCCGGCGCCTAAGCGATCCAGCCGAGCCGGAATTGCTCAATCGCGGCGCGAAGCTGCTTCTCGAGCTCGGGGGTGATCCTTCTCTGCTCGGCGATCTGCCGGCCGATCTCACGCTGGGAGGCGCCCAGCACTCGCAGGAGCTCGCTCTCCCACGCTCGCATCCGCTCCACGGGGACCTCGTCGGCATAGCCGTTCGTCACCGCAAACAGCACCACCACCTGATCTGCGAGCGCCATCGGCTGGTATTGCGGCTGCTTGAGCACTTCCTGCAGGCGCTTTCCACGGGCGAGCTGCGCTTGAGTGGTCTTGTCGAGGTCGGAGCCGAACTGGGCGAAGGCGGCCACTTCGCGGTAGTTGGCCATGTCGAGGCGCAGCCGGCTCGCCACTTGCTTCATGGCCTTGGTCTGCGCATCCCCGCCCACCCGGGAGACCGAGAGCCCGGCGTTCACGGCCGGGCGGATGCCGGCATAGAAGAGGTTGCCTTCCAGGTAGATCTGCCCGTCGGTGATGGAGATGACATTGGTCGGGATGTAGGCCGAGACGTCTCCCAAGAGCGTCTCGATGATCGGCAGGGCCGTGAGCGATCCACCCGAGCCGCTCACCTTGGCCACGCGCAGCCTCGCCTTCTCCGGATGATCGGCGAGCGCCTTTTCGGCGTCGTGTCGAGCCAGGGGGCCGCCGAAAGCGCGCCCTTCGGCCGCCTCCTTCTCCTCCACCTCGCCCGCCTCCCCGGCCGGCGCCAGCACGTAACGGTCGGCGAGACGCGCCGCCCGCTCCAGGAGCCGGCTGTGGAGGTAGAAGACGTCGCCGGGGTAGGCTTCCCGGCCCGGGGGCCGGCGCAGGAGCAGCGACACCTGGCGGTAGGCCCAGGCATGCTTGGAGAGATCGTCGTACACAATCAGGGCGTCTGCGCCCTTTTCGGCGAAGTCCTCGCCGATGGCGCAGCCGGCATAGGGGGCGATGTACTGGAGAGCGGCCGGTTCGTCGGCGGCCGCCACCACGACCACCGTGTGCTCCATCGCCCCGAATCGCTCCAGGATGCCCACCGTGCGGGCGACCGCCGCCCGCTTCTGGCCAATCGCCGCATAAATGCAGATGAGGTCTTTCCCCTTCTGGTTGATGATCGCGTCAATGGCCAGCGCCGTCTTGCCCGTCTGCCGGTCGCCGATGATCAGCTCGCGCTGCCCTCGCCCGATCGGAATCATCGAGTCGATGGCCTTGATCCCCGTCTGCACCGGGGTGTCGACGTCTTTCCGCTCAACGACGCCGTGGGCGATCCGCTCGATCGGGCGATGGCCATCGTTGTCAATCGGGCCCCGGCCGTCGATCGGCGCGCCGAGCGCATTGACCACCCGGCCGATCATGCCTCGGCCCACGGGGACGGAGGCGATCCGGCCGGTGCCTCGCACCGACATCCCTTCCTCGATCCCCGAGTACTCACCCATCACGATCACGCCGACGCTCTCGTCTTCGAGGTTGAAGGCGATCCCCATCACCCCGTTGGCGAACTGCACGAGCTCCTGAGACCGCACGCTCGAAAGGCGCGATACGCGGGCGATCCCGTCGCCCGCCTGAAGCACCGCCCCGACCTCTTTGAGCTCGACCTGGGGGGTGTACGCTTGGATTTGCTCTTGGAGATCGGCGGCGAGAGTTCGCACCAGATCCATCGTGTCGCCTCCACGATCGCGAATGGCCGTCGGGGCTGGACGTCGTCGGGGTGAGGCATCCCGGCCGGCCCGGCCCAGGACGGCGGAATGATACCTGAACCGCTCCGTTTTGTCTAGCGCTTCACAATCGGCGGCGGCTCGAGGGGCATCCTACTCGGCCACCGGCCCCCGCTTCCTCCCCAGCCCCAGCTGCACCGAACGCTCATAGGCCGCCCAGATCGCTCGCGAGAGCGCCGTCCGGAATCCTGCCTTCTCGAGGTAGTAGAGCGCGGCCGCGGATGTGCCGCCCGGCGAAGTGACCTGGTTGCGAAGCCGCGCCAGGTGTCGCGGCGACCGCAGATAGAAGGCCACCGACCCTTTCACCGTCTGGGCGACGAGTTGCTCGGCGATGCGGCGCGGAAATCCGAGATGGACGCCGGCGTCGACCATGGCCTCCATGAAAAGGTAGACGTAGGCCGGCCCGGTCCCCGAGAGGGCGGTGGCCATGTCGAGATAATCTTCATCCTCGACGTAGATCTCCTGGCCCAGCGCCCCCAGCACGTGGCGCGCGTGCTCTCGTTGCTCTTCCGAAGCCTCGTCTGTGGCCGTCCAGACGGTGATCCCCTCACCCACTTGCGCCGGCGTGTTGGGCATCGCCCGGACGATCGCCGGATGGTCGAGCAGGCGGGCAAGCTGCGCCAGGGAGGCGCCCGCCACGATCGAGAGCACTAAGGCGTCCTTGGGCACCGCGCCCCGCACCCCGTCCAGCGCCGGTTTCAGGCTCTGCGGCTTCACCGAGACCACGACAATTCCGGCGCCCCCCACCGCGGCACGATTGTCGGTGGACGTCCCCACCCCGAAGCGGCTTTCGAGCTCGTTGAGCCTTTCCACCCGAGGCCCGCTCAAGCTAATCTTCGCCGCAGACACTCCGGCCCGCTCGACGAGCCCGCCGACCATCGCCTCGGCCATCACTCCCGGACCGATGAACACGATCCTCTGGTCACTCAACATGGTTCCCTCACCTCTTCGGCGCGGCTCGCCGCGCACCGGCTCCCGCTGGACGATAACCGAAGGGGCACAGCATGCTGTGCCCCTACACCTGCCGAAGGGTCCATCCCTCTGGAAATGCCCGCTCGAGGCTTCGACCGTGCGGCTATATTGTACCGGATACGACGCCCAACAACGAGGGACTCCATGGCGGGCAAACGCCGCCCGCGCCGGAGGTCGAGGCGCGTTGGGTCGCGCGGGACGGCCTCATGCGAGAGCCGAAACGGGCGCGAGAGGGTTGACAAAGAGTAAGATGGGAGAGAGGCCGCCTCAGGAGGAGTGATCGGTGGCGAAACCGGTCTCCACAACCACGGTCAGGGCCTCACGAAATACTGCAGCGCCAGGCGGACGCGCTCTTCCGAATCCTTCGGCGCCTCCGCCGGGATCGATTGAAGAGCAGCCTGGGCCTCGACGAGCGTATACCCCAGCGCCGTGAGGGCCTGGAGCACTTCGGTGTCGGCCTCGCTTGGGGGCGCCAGCCGCGCCAGCATCGGCGCCTCCAGCTTGTCTTTCAAGTGGAACACCATTTTCTCCGCCGTCTTGCGTCCCACGCCCGGCACGCGCGTGAGGATATCCGCCTGGCCGCTGGCCACAGCAGATCGCAAGAGCTCGGGCGAGAGGTGGGAGATCACGGCCAGGGCCAGCCTGGGCCCGACGCCATTCACTTGAAGCAGCAGATCGAAGAGCTCCCGCTGCTCGAGGCTCGAGAAGCCGTAGAGGGAGAGCGAGTCTTCGCGCACGATCATGCGCGTGTAGAGGAAGATCGGCTGGCCCGGCGCGCTCCGGGAAGCCACTTCGCCCGGCACGGCCACCGCCAGCCCCACGCCCCCCACTTCGACCAGCAGCTCTCCGGCCGCCGCGTGCTGAACGATGCCCCGCAGTGTGGAGATCACTCCCGATCCTCCAGCAGGCGTTGAAGCCCGCTCGAATGCAGGTGGCAGATCGCCACAGCCAGCGCGTCGGCGGCGTCATCCGGGCGGGGAATCTCCGGCATCCCCAGAAGCGTGCGCACCATCTCCTGCATCTGCTTCTTCCCGGCGTTGCCATATCCGGCGATCGCCAGCTTCACCGCCCGCGGCGAATACTCGCTCACCGGGACGCCGGCCTGCGCCAGCGCCAGCAGCGCCACACCCCGCGCCTGCCCCACAGAAATCGCCGTCGACACGTTCTTCTGGAAGAACAACGCCTCCACCGCCGCGCAGTCGGGCCGGTGGAGGGCGAGGAACTCAGAGAGCGCCCGGTGCAGGGAGGCCAGGCGCTCGGCCATCGGGAGCCCGGCCTCGGTGGCGATCACGCCGTAAGCCAGCGACTCCAGCGATCCATCTTCGGCCTGCCGCACCAGGCCGTATCCGCTGCTGGCCGTCCCAGGGTCGATGCCGATGGCCAGCATACGGGCCCGCCGCCGAAAATGCGCCTACGCAGCCTCGAGCATCGCTACGGCTGCGTCGGTGATCTTCAGCGTCGAATACACCTGCCGGATGTCGTCCAGCTCTTCAAGCGACTCGATCAGGCGCATCACCTGGAGCGTCTGCTCCGCGGTGAGCTCGATCGGGGCGGTCGGCACCATCCGCACGGAGGCCTCGGCGACCCGCAGGCCGGCTCCGTGCAGCCGGTCGCTAATCTGCTTGAAGGCCTCCACCGGGGCGAAGATCTCGAGGTCGTCCTCGCCGGTGACGACGTCGTCGGCGCCGGCCTCAACCGCCAGCTCGAAGACCTTGTCGCTATCCACGCCCTTGGAGGGGATGGCGAAGTAGGCCTGGCGCTTGAATTGCCACGCCACCGCCCCCGCCTCGGCCATGTTGCCGCCGCTGTGCGTCAGCGCGTGCCGGACCTCTGCCACAGCCCGGTTGCGGTTGTCGGTGACGACCTCGATCAGCAGCGCCACGCCGTGCGGCGCGAAGCCCTCATACATCACCTGCTCCAAGGCGGCGGCCTTGTCTTCCCCCGTCCCCCGCTTGATGGCCCGCTCGATGTTCTCCTTCGGCATGTTGGCGGCCCGGGCCTTATCCATCGCCAGGCGCAACGCGAAGTTGGTATCTGGATCCCCTCCGCCTTCGCGGGCGGCGATGGCGATTTCCCGAGCCAGGCGCGTGAACACGTTGCCGCGCTTCGCGTCGTTGGCCTGCTTCTTCCGTTTGATGGTCGACCACTTGGAGTGACCGGACATAGCCCACCCCTTAGAGACGATCGGCGAAGGAGAGCCCCCTTCGCTGCCAGCGATTCGAGGCGATTATACCTCGCCCTGCAAGCCGGCACAATCGTACCCCCTCGCAAAGGCCTGGAACTGCTGTGCACGGCCGGGCGCACTCGTTGCCCCACTCGCTGCACGAGTGTTACTCCCAGGGTGCGGGGAGATGCCGGGTCATGACTTCGTGTTCTTGGCTCGGTCAACCTCACCCCCTGCCCCCTCTCCGCTTAGCCGCGTAATTCCACATGGATCGAGCGCAGGCGGAGAGGGGGAATGAGGTCCAAGGAGGAACGGGGGCGCCGTTGCCGCCCCCGTTCCTCCTTGGTTAACCTCCCCCTCCCCCGGCGAGGCGCCTTCTGGTTCACCGATACGCGAGCGCCGGGGGAGGGGGCGAGGGGGTAGGGGGCAGGGGTGGACGGACAATCCCACAGCAAAGCAGTTGGTCCGCGGCGCTTCTCGAGAACTGTTTGTAGCCGATCGGCGGAGCGGGCAGCCACTGCCCAATGTCGTGGCAGGGCTCAACCCGAGCCGCGGCGATCCTTTCGAATCACAAACCGGGTCCCGTATTCATCGGCCGTGATCGAGGCCACCTTGTTGTCCACCAGATCGGTCGTCAGGCCGGCAGCCTGCAGGTCTGCCCAGGCGAAATCAAGGCCCCGGCTGCGAGGCGACGACTTCTTGGGGATCACCGCCCAGATCGCGCCGTCGGGCCGGATCTTCCCCTGCAGCCGGGCGAAGCTCCCCTCGAGGTCCCTGCGGCGGCGCGGCCAGAAGAGGACGATGTCAAACGTCCCTCGACCGAGCTTCTCGCTGAGCGCCGCCTCCGCCCCGCACGCCGCCCGCACTGCTTGCGCCCCCTCCGGGGAAGCGCCCAGGATGCAGACCGCGTGCCCGGGCTTCAGCCCCAGCTTGCGCGCCAGATCGCCTTTGGCCACGTGCCTACATTCCTGCCAGCATCCCCTGAAGTTGACGGATCGTCCCCACGCTCTGCCCGCGGTAGTGATTGTTGGCATACACCAGCGTCAGAGAAACCTCCCCGTCGAGATCCCGGATCCTCTCCGCCCACTCTTTGAGCTCGTCGTCCGTGTACGTGTAGTCGTAACGCTCCCACGCGTTCTCGTGCTCCCACCATTTATCCGCATTGCGCCCGTGGAACCGCACGTAGGCCAGCGGCCCGGTGGCCCGCGTCACGGGCGGCATCAGCCCGGGCAGCCTCGGCTCGTCTACGCAGCAGAAGCCGAGCCCGAGCCCCGCCAGCTGGGCAAACGTCTCCTCGCCCACCCAGCGCGCATCGCGCAGCTCCACCACGACCGGAAGATCCGCCAGGCCCTCGCGCAGGCGAGGCAGATAGTCGCGGTTGGCGCGCGTCGGATGAAACGAATGCGGGAACTGTGCCAGCACGCACGCAAGCTTGCCTGC
>DATEAV010000171.1:0-12300 GCA_035288185.1 Anaerolineales bacterium
GATCGGGGCCACGAGGAGTGCCGGAAGAAGGTTGGCCGATCGGATCTTGCGGATCTCCAGCAGGCTGCTGATCGCGATCCCGATCAGGATCACCCCGCCGGCCGCCGCCAACTCCGCCACCATCGCCTCGCTCAGCACGGCCTGGGCCTGGGCTGCCAGAAGGGTGAGCGATCCCTGATAGGCGCCGATGACCAGGACCGAGAAAAGCACACCGACGCCAAGCGTTGAAGCGAAGGCCAGGGCCGCAAACCCGTCCAGCGTCGATTTGACCGCCAGGAGCTCGTAGTCACCCGTCAGCCCGTCCTGGATCGAACCGAGCACCGTCATCGGCCCGACACAGAAGACGAGGCTGGCCGTCAGGAAACCCCGCACGAAGCGACTCTCTGTACCGGAGGCTTCGCCGCGGGTGAGCCGCCTTTCAAGCCACAGCCCGAGGGCTTCGAGCCGGTCTTCGATCCTCCACCATTCGCCAAGGATCCCTCCCGCGAGCAGACCGATCAATGGCGCGATCGGGTTCATGGTCTCGAGGAACATGCGGACCCCGAACGCCAACGTGAACAATCCCAGCCCGGCAACGACGGTCTGGCGGATCCGTTCCGGGACCCTCCCGCCGAGGGCCAGCCCCAGGCCTCCGCCGAAGAGCACGGCCAGGATGTTGAGAAGTGTGCCGGTCACGCCGGCTACGCCTTTGCCAGCGTGGGCCGGTCGACGCCGCTTTGGCGTGCCTCCCACAGCTCGAGGATGAAACAGAGCGAGGAGAGGCGGTTGAGGTAGCGCAGGAGGTGGGGGTTCTCAAGCTCACCCTCGTGCTGGAGGCGCGAGACCTCTCTTTCGGCTCGCCGCACGACCGTGCGCGCCAGGTCCAGGGCCGCGGCCGACGGGCTATCACCCGGGACGACGAACTCCTTCGGCATCTCGATGCGCGCACCGAAAGCCTCGACCCGCCCTTCAAGCCATGCCACTCTTTCGGGGTCGATCCGTCGGAAGCGGGCGGCCGCCTCGCGCGGCGCCGCCACCTCGGCCATCAGGTGATAGAGATCTCGCTGGACCTCGAGGAGCACCGAGGCGGTCTCTTTGGAGGGAGCCCCCGATCGGGCAACCCCAAGCGCGGCCGAAGCCTCGTCGATGGCGCCGTAGGCCTCGGGCCTCGGATGATGCTTGGGGACTCGCTCCGAGCCCAAGAGGCCGGTCGTGCCATCGTCGCCGGACCCCGTGTAGTAGCGCGGCATGCGGGCATTATATCCAGTTTGCTTTTCGGCGCGACAATCGGCGCCTCGAACCACGCTTCTTGGGGAGCACAAGAATGGCAGGGCGCGCAGCCCCCATCCTCTTGGGGGTGCTGATCGGGCTCTTGGCTGCCGGCCTCCTGTGGCTGCTGATCGCGGAACCTCACGGGGAGGCGGTGAGGCTCATCCCACCGCCGACCCCCGCCCCCCTGCGCGTTCACATCTCGGGCGCGGTCAACCACCCGGGCGTCTACAGCCTGCCACAAGGGTCGATTGTCCAGCAGGCGATCGAAGCTGCGGGCGGCTCGCTCGCGGAAGCCGACCTCGAGCGGATCAACCTTGCGGAGTCTCTTGAGGATGGCCAGCAGATCCACGTCCCCTCCCAGACCCAGGCTCCGACCGACCCCCGCACGACTTCTCCAAGCCCGCCGACGGCCGGCCTCGTAAACATCAACATCGCCACGGCGCCCGAGCTCGAGCTCCTCCCCGGGATCGGGCCAAGCCTCGCCCAGGGCATCGTCGCCTACCGCGAGGCTCACGGCCTATTCCGCGAAATCGAAGACCTGCTCGACGTCCCCGGAATCGGCCCCGCCAAGCTCGAGCAGATCCGGGGGCTGGTGACGGTGGAGTAGGAGGGTGCGCGGCCGGGGGGGCGTGGGGCAGGATGCACGCTGCCCGATCGCCTCATGTGGGGGAGGGCTTCAGCTCGTCGCGACCATGGAGAAGGGGGGCCCCGGACACGGCAGAGCGACGCCTGCCGCCGCCCCTCCGCCCCGGTTCATCGCGACTTACGAGAAAAAGCGGCGTCTCGATGCGTTGAGGGCAGGTGCCCGGATCACGAGCGTCTGGTGATCGGTGAACGGCGATGAGTGGAAGGGGTATTCCCTGGCCGATCACCGATCACTGATCACCGATCACTGATCACCGACCTCGGATCACTGCCTCGCCTCGGAGCAGCGCATCCGATCGCGGGTATAATCCGCGGAGTGCCTGAGCTTCCTGAAGTTGAAACGATCGCTCGCCATCTGCGCGAGGGTTGGAACGGGTCCCCGCCCCTCGTGGGCATGCGCATCGAAGGCGTCACCCTTCGCTGGCCCCGCCAGGTTGCCTCTCCCTCGCCGGCCTTGTTCCGAAGGCGCATTCGAGGCCAGGCGGTCCGGGACGTGGCCCGGCGCGGGAAGTATCTTGTCTTTCCGCTCAATAGCGGAAGCTTGTTGATTCACTTGAAGATGAGCGGCGATCTCAATCTCGCCACCGCCGATTCGCCTGCCGATCGCTTCGAGCGAACCACTTTTCACCTCGACGGCGGGTGGCAGCTGCGCTTCAGCGACGCCCGCAAGTTTGGGAGAATGCTCCTGCTGGATAACCCCGATCGAGTGCTGAGCAGCCTGGGCCCTGAGCCCCTCGGTCCGCAGTTCACCGCCTCCGACCTTGGCGCGCGCCTTGCCGCACGCCGGCGCGCCCTCAAGCCCCTTCTTCTGGATCAGGGCTTCCTCGCAGGGATCGGGAACATCTACGCCGATGAGGCCCTCCATCGCGCCCGGCTCCACCCCCTTCGCCGCAGCGACACGCTTACCGGGGATGAAGTACACCGCCTATGGCTCGGGATCCGGGCAGCGCTCCGCCAGGGATTGAGGCATAATGGCGCCAGCCTGGACTGGGTCTACCGCGGCGGCGGCTTCCAGCATCACTTCCGTGTCTACCAGCGGTCCGGCGAGCCCTGTCCTGCCTGCGGAACCGAGATCGTTCGGCGCGTGATCGGACAGCGAGCGGCTCACTTCTGCCCATCGTGCCAACCGGAGAGAGCGGAATGACACCCGAACTCCTCTTGGTCCTCGCCTTTGTTTCCCTGGCCGCAAGCGGCGCCTTTGCCTATCTCGCCTATCGGGTCTGGCGAAAGAAGGAGAGAGAAGAGGTGGGAGCGTCGCGTAAGCCGGAGGAAGAGATCGCCCTCGGCGCGGCGGCTCCACAGACCGCGGAGATCTCTCCGGCCCAAGAGCCGAAGCCGACGGTCGTTCCTCCGAGCCCAGTTCCGCTGCCCCTCCCGTCTACCGCCCCTCCTGAGACGCCGGCCCACAACCGCGCCATCCCCGTAGCCACCCTGCTTCGCGACGAGGTGACAGGCGGGCTGATCGTTCGCGTAGGTGAACGCGAATACCGGACGGCGGGAGAGTTGCTCGTATCCAACGACCGGCAGCGTATGGAGTACACAGCGGCGGAGCTGAGCCGCTGGCTGGGGACCGACAAGGCGGCTGTCCCCCGCCCCCTACCCGTTGATCCCGCGGCCAAGCCGGCCACGCCCCGCCGCCCCACCAGCATGGTGGAGCAGATCAACGTCATCTTGGATCGCAAGCTGCTGGAGCGTCCGGCGCTCACCCGCGGTGTGCGGCTGTCGGAGGCATCCGGCGGAGCGATCAAGGTCTACGTCGGAATCGATTCCTTCAATTCGATCGACGATGTGCCGGAGGCCGAGATTCGTCAGCTGATCCGCGAAGCGGTCGCGGAATGGGAGGCAGGCGAGTAGGCAGCCGGGAAGAGCCCCTCCCCGGCCACGGGCTCGAGCTCCAGCTGCTCGCCGCGCTCGATCAGGCGGGCGGCCTGCATTTCAGGATCGTGTTCAAAGAAGAGCCAGGCGCCGGTGGCCAGCGCCCAGCCCTGCCAACGCTCTTTCGTGCGCACGTTCTCCCTGGGCTCCACGTCGTAAGCCGTCAGCCAGGCCGTTCGCGTCAGATGAACACCGAATGAGGCCATATCGGCCACGAACATCCCGCGCCATCCCGGCGTCTCCAGGATCACGGATTGGTGTGCGCGCGTATGGCCGCGCGTCACGACACAGCGAACTTCATCGGTCACGGCGGTGTCCCCATGGAGAAGCACGAGGCGATTCTCGTCCTCCAGTGGGGCGAAGTTGTCGGCCAGGTAGGTGCCGCGGGTGCGCGCGTCCGGGTGGCAGGCATCGGCCCACTCCATCCGCTGCACCCAATATGTGGCCCGAGGGAACGCGGCCTCGATTCGATCAGCCACCCTTTGGGTGTTACCACCGCAGTGGTCCCAGTGCAGGTGGGTGTTGATGACAATGTCAATCTCCTCCGGCCTCACCCCCACCCGCCCCAGGTCTTCGGCCAGACCTCCGGTGGGCCGCTCCAGCCCCCAACGGCTCCGGTCGTCCGGCGTGAGCTTGGAGCCCAGCCCCGTATCGATCAAGATGGTCTTCCCTTGCGAGCGGACGAGAAGGCAGTTCAGCGCCATGGCAAGTGAGTTGCCCGCGTCGGGCGGATGAATCCCCTCAAACAGGCCGCGAGGGACAAGGCCAAACATGCCGCCTGCATCCACATGAGCCACGCCGTCGGAGACAATCCACAGGTCGAGGCTGTCCTGCCTCAATCGATTCTCCCTCCGCCGAACAGTTCGGCCGCGAGCGAGGCCTCCAGGGCCTTCGTCTCACCGGGCGGAAGAAACGCGGCCTGAGCCGCGGTGAGAATGAGCCCTTGAAGGGCTTCCTCCGAGAGCGCGAGCTCACGGCGGGCAAGCGCGTACTCGCCGCTGAGCGAAATCCCCGAGACCTGCGGGTCATCGCTGTTGAGGGTGACCCGCAATCCGGTCCCGATCATGCGCGGCAGGGGATGCGCCGCCACGCCGGCAACCACGCCGGATTGCAGGTTGCTGCTCAGGCAGACCTCGAACACCAGGCCTCTCTCCCTCGCCAACGCGACAACGGCCGCATCCTCGATCACCCGGACTCCGTGCCCCACCCGATCGGCGCCCATGGCTTCCACCGCGTGGCGCACAGCCCCTGCCCCGGCCCATTCCCCCGCGTGCACCGTCACGCCCAATCCGGCCCGCTTCGCCTCGGCAAAGATCTCGCTGAACGGAGCGGCATCAAACTCCCACTCCTTGCCGGCCAGATCGAGGCCGACGATCCCGTTGCTCATTCGGTCCACCGCCTCTTGCGCCGCCCGTTGGGCGACTTCCACGGGCTCATGCCGGTTCACGCTGACGATCAAGCGAACCTTGATCCCGGCGCCGTGGGCTTCCTCCTCGGCCGCGCCGCAGACCCAGTCCACAACCTCCCCGATGGGGAACCCCCGGGCACTGGCCAGCGCCGTGGGGTTGAAGCGTAGCTCCAGATAGCGCACGCCGTCCTGCGCCGCGTCGGCGACAGCCTCGCGGGTGAGGCGCTGGATGATCTCCCCGGAGAGGTAGAACTGCCTCAAGGCCTCGAACTTGGAGAGAAACGACTGGGCAGTCGGAGGGTCTTGCGGGCTCACCTGCACCTGCTCAGAAAGGGCGCCACGCTCCACGGGCAGGCTCAGGCCTTCCTGGCGGGCGATCTCCGCAAGGGTTTCCAGGCGGAGGGAGCCCTCCAGGTGCCGATGCAGATCGACCTTCGGCATGCGCTTGAAAGCAGCGGGTTCGTCGGCGTCCATGGTCGCCTGGGCGTCGGTTGGCCTGGAGGCTCCTCGCGCGCCGGGTCAGAGGATCCAGCGCGGTCGCTGCGGCCTGGCGGCTGAGCTGCGACCGGCGATCATCGCCGGCGACGACGGCGCTTCTTCTGATCCGCGCCGGCCGATTCGGCCTGTTGAGGAGACGGCTGGGCCGCCGCCGGCGGCGCCTCAGGCCGGGCGGCAGGCGCCGTCGCAGCACGCGCAGGCGCTGGTGCGATCCGGAACAAGCTGGAGACCACGCCGGAGCGAATGTTGTCAAGCAGCGCCTGGAAGAGGTCGAACGCCCGACTCTTGTACTGCACGAGCGGATCGCGCTGCCCATAGGCTTCAAGCCCGATCGAAGTGCGCAAGGCTTCCATCTGGGTGAGGTATTCCACCCACAGCCGATCGCCCACCGACAGAATCAGGCGGCGGTGGAACTCAGCCAGAAGCCTGCGGCCGATCCCTGCCGCGATCTTGGCCTTCGCTTCGTCCGGGAGCTGGCCGATGGGGCCTGCCGCGGCCGCCTCAGTGAAGCCTTCCTCGCCGAGGATCCCGCGTAGCCATGCCTGGCGCCGTTCGTCGAGCTCCTCGACCCTTGCGCCGCCGATGCGGGCAATCTCGGCCTTGCCGATGGTGCGCAGCAGGGCCTCCCGCGCGCCCTGCAGGTGCTCCAAGACGTCTCGAGCGAGGTCCTTGGGGTCGGCGTTTTCGATCAGGCGCGCCGCCCAGTAGGTGTAGGAGAGACGGGCGACGACAAGGGTGCGCCGTTGATGAGTCTTGGTGTCAAAGAGGGTCCGCTGGCTATAGCTCATCCGAACGAGGAGGCGGATCCTTGCCGCGTCATCCACGGGCTTGTCGCTCGCCAGCACAGGCTCGATCTCGCTGCGGATTTGGCCCAGAAGGGCTTCGATGCGAACGGTCCAAATCCGATCCAGCGCTTCCAGGAGTCTTGTAGCGGCGGCGTCCCAATCGATCGGCACCTCGGGAGCGGCCGTCTGGCCCAGCGACTCCCCAATCCGTCGCTCAATCGCCTGTACGACGCCCGACCAGGCGCCGGATTCCAGCGCCGCTCGGATCTGGGAGGGGATCGCCGTGCGCAGCGCGGAAGGATCTCGGTCAGCTCGCTCAAGCCCCAGGCGAACACCCGTGAGCTCCTCGATCGAGCGGGCTGCGCTCCGCACGTCGAGCTCCGTGCCGGCTTCCTCGGCTTCGAGCTGGGCGCCCTCGAGGGCCGTCTCGGCCGCCTCCACTCTCTGCCGCACTTGGTCTTTCACCCGGCTCGCCATCCGCTCCACCTGATCCTCGACGAACTGTACGAGACGTTCGTGCTGCGCTTCGAGCGACCCTCGGGCGATCTCAAGAAGCGCATCCAGGAGGGGCTCTCCTTCGCCCACCTCCGAGAGGTGGTGGAGCACGAGGCGCAACATGAAGGACGGGTAGGGGTCGGAGGTCTCAAGGTTGAGGGTCGGCTGGGTCTCCTCAAGCCAGGCGAGCAGGCGCCATGGGCCTTCCTCCTCCTTGAGGGCGGCCCGCACGCGGCGCTCCAGTTCTGCAGCGAGCATCTCGCCGACGTCGTCGGAGAGATCTTCTTTGGTGAACACGCGGTTGCGCTGGCCGTAGAACACTTCTCGCTGTTGATTGAGAACATCGTCGTACTCGAGCAGGTGCTTCCGGCTGTCGAAGTTGGCGCCCTCGACCCTGGTCTGCGATTGCTCGATCGTCCGGTCCACCATGCTGTGGGCGATGGGAACGGCGTCGTCGATGTTGAGCCGCTGCATAATCCCCGACACCTGGGAGCCGCCGAAGAGCCTCATCAGCTCGTCTTCCAGGGAAAGGAAGAACTGCGACGAGCCCGGGTCGCCCTGACGGGCGGCGCGGCCCCGCAGCTGATTGTCGATGCGGCGGGCCTCGTGGCGTTGCGAGCCCAGCACGTGCAGACCCCCCGCTTCCCGCACTCGGCTGCCGCCCTGCATAAACTCCCGGAACTGGTGGACGGCCTCCTCGTAGATCCCTACGTCTTCCAGGCTCACCCGGTCGAGCGCCGCCAGCCGATCGCCCATCGCCATGTTGTAGGGATCGTCCACGCCGGCCCGCCGCAGGACGCGGTTCACCAGCCCAAGGACGTCTTCCGAGATCTCGCCTCCGAGCTTGATATCCACGCCGCGGCCCGCCATGTTGGTGGCGATCGTCACCGAGCCCAATCCGCCGGCCTTGGCGATGATGAGCGACTCTCGATCGTGTTCCTTGGCGTTGAGCACTTCGTGAGGGATGCCGGATTGAAGAGCTTTGGCCAGCCGCGGCAAGTGCTCCGCCTCCAACTCGAGCACTTTTCCCAGCCGCTCAAGGTTTTCCGGCCGGGACGGGTTGGGAGCGATCTCCAGATCCCGAGCGAAGGGCCGAAAGACGGCCGGCCCGAGCGTATCGAGGGGAGCATACAGCGGCTGGAGTTCTTCGATGCGCATGCCTTCATCGGCCAGCCCCTTCGACTCCAGGTAGGCATCCCGCAGGATCAGGCACAGGGCAAGATGCTGAAGCGCCTCCGCCCGAAGACGCGCCGAAAGCCTTTCGGAGAGCTCGACCGAGGCTGTGCCGACGAGGAGAGGCTGGCCGCAAACGTGGCGGCGCAGGATTTCTGTGGCGATCGCGCGCAGCTTGGCCTCTTCGGTGCGATAGACGACGTCGGGGTAGTCTTTCCGCCTCCAGAAGACGGGCCGCTTCTCGAGATCGTCGGCGTGGACGAAGCAGTGGAACTTGTGTCCGTTTTCCCGATACTCCGTCTCGACCAGATCGGAGCCTTCTTGCAGCGCCATGTACTCCAGGTTGGTGGGGAGCGGCGTGACGTCCACCTTGTAGATCTTGTTGAACTCTTCCGCCTCGGTCAGCGCCGTGCCGGTCATCCCGGCCAGCTTCCCATACATGCGGAAGTAGTTCTGCAGGGTGATGGTGGCGTAGGTGACGTTCTCCTCACGGACGCGCACGCCTTCCTTCGCTTCCACCGCCTGGTGCAGCCCGTCCGACCAGCGCCGCCCCGCCATCAGGCGCCCGGTGAACTCGTCGACGATGATCACCCGGCCGCTCTGGACGACGTAGTCTTTGTTGCGCTTGAAGAGGTGCTCTGCCCGCAGCGCCTGCTCCAAATGGCCAAGCAGCCTGGCCTGCTCGGGAGTGATGTCCTCCGGGCGGTCGGGATCGCGCAGCGGGCTCTCCAGGAGCCGCTCGACATGCTCCTCGCCCGTCTCCGTCAGCGCCACCGTGCGGTCTTTCTCGTTCACCTCGTAGTCTTCGGGCCGCAAGCCCTTGACGACCCCCGCCATCTCGACATACAGGCCAGGATCCTCCTGCGAGGGACCGGAGATGATCAGCGGAGTGCGCGCCTCGTCGATCAGGATGTTGTCGACCTCATCGACGATGGCGTAGTGATGGCCGCGCTGGACACGGGCCTCGAGGGAGTGGGCCATGTTGTCGCGCAGGTAGTCAAAGCCAAACTCGCTGTTGGTCCCATAGGTGACGTTGGCCGCGTAGGCCAGCCGCCGATCCACGATCTGTAGCTGATGAACGTCTTCCTGGCTCGAGGATCTCTCCGGATCGTAGAGGAAGGCCTTGCGGCCGTTCTCCGTCCGGGCGGCCTCCTGCAGCACGCCCACCGAGAGGCCGAGGAACTGGAAGATCGGGCCCATCCAGCGGGCGTCGCGGCGGGCCAGGTAGTCGTTCACCGTCACCAGGTGAACGCCCTTCCCCTCGAGGACGTTGAGGTAGATGGGGAGTGTGGCGACCAGCGTCTTGCCTTCGCCGGTCTTCATCTCGGCAATGCGGCCCTGATCCAGCACCACCCCACCGATGAGCTGCACGTCAAAGTGACGTAATCCGACCGTTCGGACGGAGGCTTCCCGCACTGTGGCGAAGGCCTCGGGCAGGAGGTCGTCCCGCGACGCCCCCGAGGCGAGACGCGCCCGGAAGTCGTCGGTCCTGGCGCGCAGCGCCTCGTCCCTCAGCCGGGCCATTTCGGGTTCGAGCGCGTTGATCTTGGCGACCAGCTCGGCGTATTCGGCGATCACTCGCCGGGCCGGGTCGCCGCCCAGGATCTTCGTGATCGATTTGAACATCGAACGGGACCTCTCGGGTGCGGATTATAGCACATGGGCTTCCGGCTCCTTCCGGAGCGTTTGTTTGCGGGTTCGACTCAGGTGAGGTATTCTGGTGCGCTGGGAGGTGTGGCGTGGGGAGAAGCCCCTTCGTGGGCTGTCTTGTCCTGGTTGGTGCGTGGATGATGGCCGGGTGCGCGCCGGAGGCTGAAGAGGGCAGAGGCCGCGCCGGTCTGGTTATCGTCCACGGCGACGGAAGCCTGCAGACCGGGTGCGTCGAGTTTGCCGGAACGGAGGTCCGCGGGACCGAAGTCCTGCAGCTGTCTGAGGCGGATGAGATCGTCGACGCCGCCAATTCGATGGGCGTGCTGGTCTGTTCGATCGACGGGGAAGGGTGCGCATTCCCGGCGCAGGACTGCCTGTGCGAGTGCGGCGGGGCCGGCGCCTGCACGTATTGGGCCTATTTCACGCGGGCGCCCGGCGAGGCTTGGGTCTACAGCCCGCTGGGGCCGAGCGCCCGGCCCGTGCGCAGCGGCGATCTCGAGGGCTGGGTGTGGCTCTCTGGCACGAGTCGTGCAGGGCCAGAGTCGCCTCCGCTACCGGATCTGACGTTTGAGGAGGTTTGTTCCGCTGAAGGCGCCGGTCCTACCAGCGTTCCTCGATAGGGGCTACAATTCGCTGGCGGGGCGGTGGCGGAACTGGCAGACGCCGGGGACTTAAAATCCTCTGAGGGCAACCTCGTGTGGGTTCGACTCCCACCCGCCCCACTCGCCGTGGGAAGCGACCGAGTCGATCTGGAGGAAGAGATGCGAACACCAATGAGCTGGCGACTCCTCGCCCCGGCCCTTCTCATCGCCCTGACCGCCGGCTGTACGCTTCCCGGCGTCGCCGCGCCCACCCAGTTCACGTTCCCCACCCCCAACCTCACTCACACGGCGATCTTCGCCGCGATGCAGACACCTTCGGCGACCGCTCCGCCCGGCGGCGAGCCCACGGCGACCACCGGGGCGTCGGGTGAGACGCCTGTGCCATCCGCCACAACGGGCGCAGGCACGACTGCACCCACCGCCACCCTGGGCGGGCTGTCCCGGCCGAACGGCAGCCCGGTGACCGCAGCCTATCTCCCGACGGCGCCGACGATCGACGGCAATATCAGCGAGTGGACCACGACGGCGTACTCGATCGACCAGATCGTGTTCGGAGCCTCCGCGTGGGTGGGAGCGAACGACGCTTCCGGCACGTACTATATCGGTTGGGACACCGGCAATCTCTATCTGGCCGTGCGCGTACGGGATGAGGCGCACGTGCAGATCAACAGCGGCGCGAATCTGCGCTACCTCTACAAGGGCGACGATGTCGAGATCCAGCTCGACGCGAATCTCTCGGGCGATTTCAACACAACCACTCTCACCTCCGACGACTATCAGCTCGGGCTGACGCCGGGCAACTTCGGGAGCCTGACGCCGCAGGCCTATCAATGGCTCCCCGCCGCCCAGGAAGCCACGCGGGCGAGCGTCACCGTTCAGGTGCGGCAGGTGACGAACGGGTATGAGCTGGAAGCAAGGATCCCCTGGAGCGTCTTTGGAATCACCCCGGCGGGCGGGAACCGCTACGGCTTTGCCGTCTCGATCTCCGATAACGACCTGGCGGGGACCGCCACCCAGCAATCGATGGTCTCCAACGTGGGGACACGCCGGCTGACCAACCCCGCGACGTGGGGGACGCTGATCCTGCAAGCGCCGGGGGGCTCCTAGGCGAAGCGGGTGTAAGCTGTGTCACACAATCGGGAGCGGCGCAGGCCGCTCCCGATCGCTTGCGGTTCGCGCTCTCGAGAACCACAGAACGCGAGGGCGCGCCCTAACCGCCAGGACAACAGGGCGCCGACCGGGCGCCAGGACGGCACATCGCTTGGCACATCATCCCTGGTTCACGTCATCCTGAAAGGCTTGAATCAATCGCGCGAAGTGCAGTCCGCCCATCCATATCATCGAATTGTGGGGCTGCAGCGGCCTCCTCGTCTTGAGCCATGCAGCCTCACCCCGTTCGGGCCGTCTCCGCTCGCCACGCCTCCACCTGAGCATTGGGGGACGAGGTCTAAGGAGGCAGGGGGCGGCTAAGCCGCCCCCTGCCTCCTTAGATTAACTCCCCTCCCCCGGCAGAACCTCATCGACAGCTAATCCGAGCAGCTGCCGGGGGAGGGGTCAGGGGTGGGGGCGACCTGTGGCCCCGACTCATGCAACTGCGCTTCGAGAGCAGCCGCAAGTGCCGGTGTCGCGCCTCCGGGCTCGACCGGCCCCTCGCAATGCCTACGGCGCCTCGCTTGACGGCTCAAGCAGGATCAGGATTCCCAGCGTCCCCATGTCGGCAAAGAGCAGAGGGGCGAGAAACGGCGCCCCGCGCAGGAATCGCTCGCCGATGATCACGCCCATGGAAGTAAGATTGTCCCTCACATGCAGGCCAGAGCCCGTGGCACCCACCAGGATCAGCAGGCCCATGGTCCCCAAGAAGACAGCCACATCGCCGCGTGCCGGACGCTCGATCGCCCCCATGCCCACGGCAACCAGC
>DATEAV010000172.1:0-19802 GCA_035288185.1 Anaerolineales bacterium
GATATTCGTTTCCTCGAGTCCAGGGGTGAGGCCGACTATGCGCCGAACCTCAACGCCTTCGTCGAGGAAGGCTGCGACATGATCTTCGGCGTGGGCTTCCTGCTCAACGATGCCACAACCGTGGCTGCAACTGCGAATCCGGACATCAGCTTCGTGGGCATCGACCACTGGTCGGAAGCCTTGCCGAACTACCTCGGCTCCTTCTACAACATCAACGAAGGCACCATGCTGGCCGGCTATCTGGCTGCAGGCATGACCGAGACCGGGATTGTCGGCGTGTACGCCGGCATCAACATCCCGCCGGTCACAGCCTTCAGCGATGGCTTCTACATGGGCATCCAGGCCTACAATGAGGCCCATGGCACCGACGTGACGCTCGCCGGCTGGGATCCTGTCGCCCAGGACGGCCTCTTCACCGGCGACTTCACCGACACCGACAAGGGCCGCACGATGACGGAGACGCTGCTTGACCTGGGCGCCGATATCATCATGCCGGTCGCTGGCCCTGTGGGGGCCGGCACGCTAGCTGTGCTCGAGGAGCGTGGCACAGGCCTGATGATCGGCGTGGACACCGATTGGAGCGCCTTCTATCCCGATCAAGCCCAGTTCGTGCTCGCCAGCGCCATGAAGCGCATGGATCTGGTGGTCTTCGACGCCATCGCAGCTGGCGTGAACGGCACGTTTGCGGGTGGTAACTACACCGGCAACCTCGAAAACGGCCGTGTGGGCATGACCGTGGGTTCCGAATGGATCGATCAGGTCCCGGCCGATCTTATGGCTGAGATCGAGGCGTTGGCTGCCCAGATCATCTCCGGCGAAGCGAGCGCTGTGTACCCCCGCTAGGGGTGTCTCGGCCCAATAAGGGCCCCGGAAGAGTGCAGGCAGACAAGAGCCAGGAGTTGGTCCTGGCTCTTGTTTCTGCACTCGGGGTATGCATCCCGACCGGATCGACTTCTGCCTTGCCCGCCACGCCGAATTGCCTGCAGCGACAATGTATGCTGTAATACCCGCGCTCCGGTCTTCCTTGCGGCCCAGATTGCAGGCATTCCTCGGCGCAATCAAGGGATGAGGCTCACATGGCGCCAATCCTCGAACTTGAGGGGATCACCAAACGGTTCCCGGGTGTGTTGGCCAATGACAACATCAGGTTTTCGCTGGAAGAGGGGGAGATCCACGGCCTACTAGGCGAAAACGGCGCCGGGAAGACCACGCTGATGAACATCCTCTATGGGCTATACCACCCAGATGAGGGCAAGATCCGCATTCGTGGGCAGAGCGTGCGAATTGCCTCCTCCGGCGACGCGATTCGGGCCGGGATTGGCATGGTCCACCAGCACTTCATGCTCATTCCGGTGTTCACGGTCACTGAGAACGTCATGCTGGGGGACGAGCCCACAGGATTCGCCGGAATCTTGGATCGCGAATCGACGGCGAAGCGAATTCGGGAGATCTCTAGCACCTATGGTTTGGAGGTCGATCCCGGCGCGCACGTGAGTACCTTGCCCGTTGGTGTTCAACAGCGGGTGGAAATCATCAAGCTGTTGTACCGTGAGGCCAATATCTTGATCTTCGACGAGCCCACGTCGGTGCTCACTCCCCAGGAAGCCGATCAGTTGTTCCGCATCATGCGCTCGTTGGCCGAGAGCGGGAAATCGATCATCTTCATCACCCACAAGCTGCGAGAGGTGCTGGACGTTTGCGATCGCATCACAGTCATCCGCCAAGGCCGGGCTATTGGTACGACGACGCCTCAGAAAGCCGACAACAGAAAGCTGGCCTCGATGATGGTCGGGCGTGAAGTGGTATTGGAAGTCAAGAAATCGAAGGCCAAGCCGAGCGCGCTGACTCTGCGGGTTGAGAATCTCAAAGTGCTCTCCGACCGAAACACCTTGGCGGTGAATGGGCTCTCTTTCGATCTACGGGGAGGAGAAATCCTGGGGATCGCCGGCGTGCAGGGCAATGGACAGACCGAGCTGGTGGAAGCGCTGACCGGCCTGCGTCATCCGGTGGAGGGCCGCATCGAGCTGCTGGGGGCTGACGTAACGCGCGGCACGCCGCGCCAGATCACCGAGCTGGGGACGGCGCACATTCCCGAAGATCGCCAGCGTGACGGGCTGGTGCTCTCGTATCCAGTGGCCGATAACCTGGTGCTCAACACCTACTATATTCAGCCCTTCACCGAAAGGGTAGTCCTCCAACCAGATGCGATCCTGCGCTATTCGGAGGGCCTGATCGACGCGTTCGACATTCGCACCCCCTCGTCGCTGGTGGATGTGGGCAATCTGTCCGGCGGAAACCAACAGAAAGTGATCGTTGCGCGCGAGTTGTCGCGCCCGATCAAATTGCTGATCGCGGCACAGCCGACACGCGGGCTGGACGTGGGTTCCATCGAATACATCCACAGTCGATTGGTTGAGAAGCGCGATCAAGGCGTCGCCGTGTTGTTGGTCTCGACAGAACTCGATGAGATCATGCAGCTCTCCGATCGGATCGCGGTCATGTACCGGGGGCAGATCGTGGACGTCGTAGCCATCGAAGAGGCCTCCAAAGAGAGAATCGGGCTGCTGATGGCCGGCGTTCTCTCCGAGGGTCAGAAAGCATAACGGGCGTCCGCTCCCGATCGGAATGTCCTCAAGAGGTTCCGTCCCATGACAGACGCGGAAAAGAAAGCGAAGAACGCCAAGAAATCTGCAATCAGCGTCTTCTTCGAGGAGGTCAGTCGGAGTTCGCTGATCGTCCCCATTCTGGCGATCCTCAGCGGCCTGCTGCTTGGCGGCATTCTTGTAGGCCTGTCCAGTGAATCGGTCTACAGCGTCTGGTCGCAATCCCCGTTTCTGGCCATCTCGAATGGTTTCAAGGCCGCATGGGAATCGTATGTGACCCTGGTGACAGGAGCGCTCGGCAGTCCATCGAGGATCATCGCTGCAATCCAGGGCGGAGATGGTTTGGAAATCAGGAGGGCGTTCAACCCGATCTTTGAGAGCCTGGTGAGGTCGATTCCCTATATCTTTGGCGGACTGGCCGTGTCGCTGGGCTTCAGGAGCGGCCTGTTCAACATCGGTGTGGAAGGGCAGATCTTCATGGGCGGGATCTTCTCCGTCTGGGTCGGCTACTCGTTCACCGGATTGCCTGCCTTGATCCACATCCCGTTCGCCTTCGTGGCAGGGGCGCTGGGAGGGGCGCTGTGGGGGTTTATCCCCGGGCTATTGAAAGCCAAGACCGGCGGCCACGAGGTGATCAACACGATCATGATGAACTACGTGGCCTTCCGGCTGACCGATTGGCTGTTGCGCGAGCCGATGAGGCGCGAGGGCTCCACCAATCCTCTGAGCCCAATCATCGAGGAAAGCGCCATGCTGCCGCAGTTCTTCGATGAGCCGATCCGCTTCCACTTCGGTTTCTTTATCGCCCTGGCCGTGGCAGCCTTGGTGTACTGGTTCCTGTTCAAGACCAAATGGGGCTTTGATCTGCGCACGGTGGGCGCCAACCCGCATGCCGCTCGCTATGCGGGCATGAACATCGTTAGAAGCACGATCGTGGCGATGTCGCTGTCGGGAGCCCTGGCGGGGATGGCGGGCGCCAATGAGCTGCTCGGAGTGAACCACCATCTCTCCCAATCGTTTTCTCCGGGGTATGGCTTCGACAGTATCGCCCTGGCGCTGCTTGGAAGGAACCATCCTCTGGGAGTGGTGCTTGCCGCGTTGCTCTTCGGCACCCTTCGCAACGGCGCCACTCGGATGCAGGCGGCAGCCGGGATCCCGATCGACATTATCTCTGTGATGCAGGCAATCATCCTGGCCTTTATCGCCGCGCCGGCGATCGTGCGGACGATCTTCCGCCTCAAGGAGCCCAGGAAGGCCGAGGCCGAGATCCATGTGAGAGGCTGGGGAGGGAGCTGACCCAATGAGCGCCAATACGGCAACCCTTGAGGCGGGTCGGATCTATGTATCCCAAACCAGAAGGCGCGCGATGGGAGTGATCTTCCTGGGCATTGCGGCGCTGATCTGGCTGGTGTTCATCCGAGGAATCGATCCTGAGATGACCACGACGATGCGCCTCTACCCCGGCGGATCGACCGTGGTCATCGAGGACTGGGTGTTCACCACGCTGGACGCTCTTCAAATCCTGGCGTTTGCCTGCGCCGTGCTTGGCAGCTACCAGCTTGCGCGAGGCTTCGGCAAACGAACGGGTTTGGCAGTCTCGTTGATCGGTGGCATGTTCGTGTTCGCTTTTCTTGCCTGGGCGGCTTCCGGGGGGATGCTGAACTTGGCCGGGATGCTTCGCATCATGTTCGTCCGATCGGTGCCGCTCACCCTGGGAGCATTGTCGGGGATCTTGTGCGAGCGCGCCGGTGTGGTGAACATTGCCATCGAAGGCATGATGCTCACGGCAGCCATGATTGGCACGATCGTTGGCAGCTTGAGCACCCTTTGGGTGGGATTGCTGGGCGCCGTGATCGCCGGAGGGCTGCTGGGGCTGGTGCATGCCGTGTTGGCGATCAAGTACCGCACGGATCAGATCATTTCCGGAACGGTGATCAACATCTTCGCCGTGGGCATCACATCTTTCGTCTCGGCCAAGTTCATGCAGACGTATCCGCAGATCAATGACCCGGGGATCTTCAGCCCCTATGAGATTCCCTTGCTTGGGCAGATCCCGGTCCTGGGGCCGGTCTTGTTCAGGCACAACATCTTCGTCTATGCGATGATCTTCTTCGTGATCTTGATCACGTTCCTGCTCTTCAAGACGCGCTGGGGATTGAGATTGCGCTCCGTGGGCGAACATCCCAAGGCGGCAGATACCCTGGGCATCGATGTCTTCAAGACACGCTATATGGCCGTGATCCTGGGCGGAATGATGGCCGGTTTCGCGGGCGCGTATTTCACTCTCGGTTCGGTGGGCCGCTTCGATCAAATGATGACCGCGGGCCGAGGTTTCATCGCCCTGGCGGCGATGATCTTCGGCAATTGGACCCCCGTGGGGGCTATGATTGCCGGCCTGTTGTTCGGTTTCTCCGATTCATTGGCAGCCAACCTGGCGGTCCTGCAAGTCCAGATCCCCTCGGAGTTCTTGCTCATGACCCCGTACGTCATCACGATGCTGGTGCTGGCGGGCGTCGTGGGTCGCGGGCAAATGCCGGCCGCTGACGGCACGCCGTACGAGAAGGAAGAGTTGTAGACAAACCTACAACAGGTCGGGAGCGCATGGAGTCGTAGGGGCGCAGCATGCTGCGCCCCTACGGTTATGTGGCGTTCCGCCTCACTGGAGGGCGGTGGCGTCGAAACCCGGGCTCCGGGAGCCTTAACGCGGCTGATCACTGTGAGGCTCGCCTCGGCGCTCAGGAAATACCTAATGTCCTCCACCTCCGCCTCGAGCGCTTGCCGGCCTCGGGTGGCTCGAGAAAACACGGGGCCCAGTAATCCCAGGAGCCAGCCCGCGTCCTCGGCGGCGACGAGATGCAAGGTTCCGCGCATGCCCCAGGTGCGCACGATCGAGCGCTCTTCGGCGAGGGCGCGCTCGACGTCGGCCACGACCAGGCCGGCGCGCCGGGCGCGAATCGCCAACGCAGCCGCGGCGGAATCTTGCGCCTGGACGCCGACCAGGCCCCTGACGACCCGGGCGACGCCAGCTGCCGGCCTGCCCCGCGGCGGGGCCAGCTGCTGCGCCCTGAGGCGAAGGAGGCGAGCCTGGTTGTCGGACAATGCAAGGGCCATAGGATGACGATGAAACCTGACAGGTCTCGAAGACCTGTCAGGTTTGGTTTCAAAGCGCCTTGAGTTCGCGTAGCTCGGGCCAGATGAAGGGCAGGCTGAGCGCGGCTCCCACGGCGAGGGCCATGATCCCCGTCACCACGCTTCCCGCCGGAGAGACGGCCAGCACGGCGTAGGCGGCTGCTCCGCCAAGAACGGCGCCGAGCGTGGCGCGAAGAACCGGGCGACCCTGGCGCAGGATCCCCGGGAACGCCCGCCCCAGCAATACGAGGAGGAAGACCGCCTCCGCGGTGAAGGCCAGGCTGTTCGAGAGGGCAATTCCATCGGCTTGAAGAGGCCGGTAGAGGGCGAGGCTGAGGACCGCAAAGAGGGCCGCGCCCAGCGCCGCGGCGGCCATGGGAAGGCGAGCATTCTGGCGGGCATAGAAGCCGCGGGCGGCGATCTCGAGGAGCGAGTGCCCGATGAGCCCGACGAGGTAGGCGCGCGAAGCGGAGACCACGAGCGCCGTGCCGCGCGGATCGAAGTTGAACGCCGCGGTCACCAACGGCTGCAGGGCCGTGCCCAGCAGGACAGCGGTGGGGATCGTAAGCGCCAACAAGACACGCGTGGCGCGCGTCAGGCTGGCCTCGAAGGCTTTGTCATCGCCGCGGGCGAAGTGCTCGGAGATGGTCGGGAGGAGAGCCGTGGCGATCGCCGTGCCGATCAACGACTCGGGCACCTGCATGACCAACCAGCCATAGGTTAGGGCGGTCACGGAGCCGACGGCGAGGCGGGAGGCCAGGTTGTCCTGGACGACGAAGATCAGCTGGAAGGCTCCGATCGTCAGGATGCGCGGCCCCATCAGCCGGAGCACTTTCCTCACTCCCGGATGGTCCCAATCGAGGCGGGGCGCCCAACGGAAGCCGAAGCGAATCAGGCCAGGGATCTGCACCGCCAGGTGGAGCGCCGCGCCCAGCAGGGCGCCATACACGAGCCCGTGCACGCCCAGGCCTGCGGCCGGAAGCGTGAGCGGCCCCAACCGCAATCCCTCGGCCGGGGCCAGAACCAGGGCGCCGAACATCTGGCCGAGATCGTAGACCGCTGGGGCGAGCGCGGGGAGCAAGAAGTGTTGATTGGCCTGCAGGCCGGCCATCACGAGGCCGCTGATGGAGAACACCAGCGTGGCGATCAGATTGATGCGCATCAGATCGGCGACGAGGGTTTGAAGAGCGGGTGTGAAACCCGGGGCGACGCCGAGCTCGGCGCGGGTGAGCGGGCCGGCGAAGAGGGCCAGGACAACCGCTGCGGTGGCGGTGATCAGGAAGGCCAGATTGGCCACGCGGCTGAAGAGAGCCCAGGCAGCCCCGCGCCCCTCATGCTCCATCGTCTCCGAGAGCACCGGGATGAAGGCGAGGGCGAGCGCCCCGCCGGAGATCAACGCGAAGAGAAGATCGGGAAGGTTGTTGGCGGCGTTGAAAGCGTCCAGCTCGGCGCTCACGCCAAACTGGCGGCCGATGATCACCTGACGGAGCACGCCCAGCGCCTTATCGATGCCGAAGAAGAAAGCAATCAGCAGCGATGCCCGAGCCACACGGCTCAGGCGGGGGCTTGTGCGGGGGGGCGAGGCCTGTTCCAAGAAGAAGCCCGGTGAAGACGGATTGGCTAGGGCGTCGCGCCGAGCCGCGCGAGGGCATCCATTCCAGGGCCGAAATCCGGGTGGTGGTCGACGCTGGCGCGATAGTCCTCGATCGCCCCGGCTACGTCGCCGAGGGCTTCGCGCGCCATACCGCGCCAATAGAAGCTCTCCTCGAGGATGGGCTCGTCCATCGCCCCAAGGGTCGTCGTGGCCAGATTAATGACGTCGTTGTAGCGGCCGCTGAAGTAATAAGCGAAGTAGGGACCAGTCTGGTACCAGAGCATACGCCAGGGGCGCTCGTCGGCCGCGATGTTGGGGTAGAGCGAGAAGGCCATGTCATACGCCGCTGCCGCACCGGAGTAATCCTGGAGGAGCATCAGGCTGCTGCCGCGGTTGAACCAGGCGAAATACTGATCACGGCCGGTGAGAGCGAAGATGTCGTCCGACGACCGCTGCGCCGCCACCTGCCCGGCGACGACCGGATCGGCCATCGGGCCCAGGATCCCCAGCAGCTCATTCTCGCGCTCGGCCGGGTAGATGACGAGGAACGTGAAGTTGAAGTGGCGCCAGTAGGCCTCGAGCTGATCGTCGGCGATGCGCTGATTGGGCCCGTTGTAGGAATCCTGAGCGATAAACTCGCCAAGCGATTCGTCATAGCCGTTGAGGAGCAGATAGTGCCCCATCCAGCCTTCGAAGCGGATGCCCTCGAAGCCCTTCTCGACGATCACCGGAAAGCCGCCGGCGATCAGGCTCCGCAGAAGGTCGAGGCTGCCTCCGACGCGCGTCAAGGCGCGCAGCCCGGTTTCCTCCTCCACGAAGGCGATCATTTCGTAGGGCATGACGTTCTTGTCGCGGTCGTTGGGCTTGACGACCATGGCGACCCGCCCTTGTGTGCCATCCCAGCCCCAGAAGGATAGGCCCATCGAGAGCGTGGCCGGCCCGCAGTTGTTCCAGCCCTGGTATTCATGGCGCACACCCTCCAGGACGACGCGGGTGGGGATGGGTGTGGGGATCAACGTGGGCTCGGCGGTGATGGAGGGGATCTGGGTGGGCCCCGGGGTGCGCGTTGGCGTGGGCGCGGTCAGGCTTGCCCGAACGGCCGCTACGACCGTCGGGTCCGGGGTGAACACAACCTCCTCCGGCGGATTGAGCGCGTACACCACCTGGGCGCGCAGGCTCACCCAACGGTACTCGACCTGGCCACGCACCCACGGGACCTGATAGGCCAGCACGGCCAGGATCGCGCACACCCCGGCCATGCCTGCGCACCCGGCGAGGAATCCCAGAACCCGCGACCGCTTTTGCACCGACACCTCACTCCCGGGCCTTGCCCGGGATCGCGGCATTATACCCTTAGGCTTGGGCCGTCTCCCAGGTGACACGGGCGCGACGCTGGAATCGTTCGAGTGCTCTGAGCAGGGGTTGAGAGAGGGCGATGAGGAGGAAGAAGTTGCCGGCTGCGGCGACCGAATCCCAGGCCAGGGAGGTGATCATGTAGAAACGCGCGTAGCGGCGAAGGGTCTCGAGGGGGGCGAGGCCGGGAGCCCAGGAGAGATCGGGCGCGAGAACAGTGAAGGGCCAGAAGTAGAGATTGGTGAGCGCGCCGTAGAGCCACCCCCACGCCGCGCCATAGAGGGCGAGGGCCGGCAGGCGGGCGCGGCCGCGCGGGAGCCAGGCGGCGCCTGCTCCCACCCAGCCGGCGGCGAACATCTGATACGGCGTCCAGGGCCCGAGGCCGCCGGCCGTGAGAGGTCCGGAAACGAGCATCGTCAGGGCGCCCATCAGGAAGCCGAGGCGGGGGCCGAAGACATGTCCGACGAGGACGATGAGAAGGAAAACGGGGGAGAATCCGCCCGGGAGCGGGAAGACCGTCTCGATGACGCGCAGAGCGGTGTTCAGGCCCACCAGCGTTCCGAGCATGGCGACGGTGTGGGCGGTCAGACCGAGCTGCGCTTCGCCGACGAGGCCGACGAGGATCAACGCCGCCACTCCGCTGAAGGCGACCGTGACAAGACGCGACTCGGTGGCGCCGGGTTGAAGAGGCGCCCAGAACGGGTAGAGGAAGGTGGCCAGCCCGGCAAGGGCGAGGACGAGGAAGAGGAGGTTGGCGGCCACTCGGCTGGCCGAGGGAACGCGGAAGCCTCGGGTCACGAGGGCGCTCCGCGACGGATCACCTGCTCGCGCTCCGGGCCGACGGAGATCCACCGGATCGGCAAATCGACGAGCCTCTCGATTCTCTCCACGTAGGCCCGCGCACGAGCGGGCAGGTCGGCCCAGGAACGGACGTCGCCGATGGGCTCGTTCCACCCGGGAACATCATCGTAGAGGGGGGAACAGGCGGCCAGGTCTCGCGGGTCGGGGGGAGCGTCGGCGAGCTCCCGGCCCTCGAAGAGGTAGGCCCGGCAGAGGCGGAGCGGATCGAGGCCGGTGAGGATATCGAGCTTGGTGAGGACGAGCTCGGTGAGGCCGTTGAGGCGCGAAGAATAGCGCAGAAGAACCCCGTCGAGCCAGCCGCAGCGGCGAGGGCGTCCGGTGGTCGTGCCGAACTCATCCCAAGGATTGGCGCCGCTGCCGCGCAGGCGTTCGGCCTCGCCGCCGAAGAGCTCGGTGGGAAACGGGCCGGCGCCCACCCGCGTCTGAAAAGCCTTGGTCACACCGATCACCCGGCGCACGTGTCGTGCTCCGACGCCCAGGCCGAGCAGGGCGCCGGGCGCGGTCGGATGGGAAGAGGTGACGAAGGGGTAGGTCCCGTGGTCGAGGTCGAGCAAGGTGCCCTGCGCGCCCTCGGCGAGGACATTCTCGCCGCGCTCGAGCACTTCGGCGACGATGGCTCCGACATCGGCCAGGTGAGGTCGAAGGCGGTCGGCGTATCCGGCATAGGCGCCGTGGGCCTGGCGTGGATCGGGTGCGGGCAGGCCGTAGAGGCGCTCGAGGAGCCGGCCGGCGGCGCGGACCTGCTCCTCCACCAGCAGGCCAAAGGCCTCCGGATCGCGCATCGCGCCGGCGCGAATGCCGCGGCGGGCGGCTTTGTCGGCGTAGCCGGGGCCGATGCCGCGTCGCGTCGTGCCGATCTCGCTCGCGCCGCGGCCGGCCTCTTCCGCGCCGTCGAGCGCCAGGTGGGCGGGGGTGAGGATGTGTGCGGAGGCGGAAAGCTTGAGGCGCTCGGTCGAGACGGAGACGCCCAGCGAGGCGAGCTCGTCGATCTCGGCAAGCAGCCTCGCCGGGTTGACGACCATCCCGGCCCCAAGGGCGCACGTGCAAGCGGGATGAAGGATGCCAGAAGGGATGAGGTGCAGGCGGAGGAGGCGCCCCTGGGCGCTGACGGTGTGGCCGGCGTTGTCGCCGCCGTTGTAGCGGGCGACGATCCTGGCTTCGGCGGCGAGGAGGTCGACGATTCGGCCTTTGCCTTCGTCGCCCCACTGCGTCCCGACGACGATATCGAGCGGCATCCGCCCTCCCAGGCGAGTATATCATGCAGGGCATTGCCTCGAGGGATGGCGGCCCGCACGGGGGATCGAGGCCCGCAGCCGAGATGAATTTCAGCTACCAGCAACCGACGCTGGGTGACGTGCAAGGGTATAATCCTTGTCGAGCCGCAAGGCGCGGCCCCTCCATGGGCAAGACCATCCCTTCATTCCTGTTGATCCCTCTCGCCGTTATCGGCCTTGCCGCGCTGGCCGCCGCGCCCGGGGGCGGCGACAGCGCCGCCCACGCCGCGCCCGGGCTGCAGCCCACGCCTTTTCAGACTCCCACGCCGGGACCCGACGGGCGCATCATCTACGTCGTGCAAGAGGGCGATTCGCCCTGGGCCATCGCGGCCATCGCCGGCATCCCCCTGGAGCAGCTCTACGCCCTGAACGGGATGCAGCCCGGCGACTTCATCAACCCAGGCGACCGACTGGTGCTGGGAATCGGCGGGCCGGTGATCCCCACTGCGCCTCCAGGCTCCGCTCCCACGCCCACCTCGATCCCAGCCAGCCCGACGCCCATCTTCGGGACGGGGGTGATCTGCGTCTTGCTCTTCGCCGACACCAACGGGAACGCCCGCCTGGATGCCGGAGAGCCGCCGCTGGCCGGGGGCCAGGTGAGCGTCATCACCCTCACCGGCGCGCTCGCCGCGGAGTATACGACCGAGGTGCTGCTCAACGAAGACGGAGAGCCGGATAGCTACTGCTTCCCAGACCTCGAGAACGGCGACTACAACGTGAGCGTCGGCGTTCCGCCGGAAAGCAACCCGACGACCTCGATGAACTACCCGGTCCACCTCGACCCGGGGGCCACCAAGTACGTGGAGTTTGGCGCTCAGCCGAGCGGCGGCGGTGGAGGCGGAGATTCGACTACTTCCACCTTATTGGGTATCATCGGCGTCGCAATGCTCCTGGCTGGAGGCGGCCTGGGCTACTATGCCGCCCGGTCCCGGCGGCCAGACCGGTTATCGTTTCGCTAGATTGCGTTGTCGTTTCGCTACATTGTTGGGCGCGGTCGACCCCACCCCTCTTCGGCCATTTCCTCCGCCCTACTAACCGTGCTATCATACGTCCATGGTGGGGCAACCTGTCCGCGAGAAGGTTCTCGTGGTTGATGAGGACGTCGACGTCCTCGACCTTCTGGGGCGACAGGTGCTCACTCCGCTCGGGTTCACCGTGGCCACGGCCGAGACGGCCGGCGACGCCATTGGGCGGGCCCTCACCCTCCGCCCGGATCTGATTGTGGCCAGCCTCACTCTCCCCGGCCTGAGCGGGAAAGACCTCCTGGTGGCCCTCCGCTCTCAGGGATTGCACATGCCGGTGCTGGTGACCGCCAACGAAGGCCGTGAGGCCGACGCGGTCCAGGCCTTTCGGCTCGGCGCCCGAGACTACCTCGTCAAGCCCCTGCGCGAGGCCGAGGTGGTGGCGGCGGTAGAGCGGGCGCTGCACGAGGTGAGGCTGCGACACGAGCGGGAACAGCTGGAGGCCGAGCTCGCCGAGAGCAACCGCCAGCTCGAGCGCCGGGTGCGCGAGCTCACCACCCTGTTTGGGATCGGCAAGGTGGTCACCTCGACGACCAATCAAGGGCAGCTCTTCGCCAAGCTGATGGAGGGCAGCCTGTATGTGACCGAAGCCGACATCGGCTGGATGCTGCTCAAGGACGAGAACTCCGACCAGCTTGTCCTGCGGGCACAGAGCAACCTTCCTGCCCCCATCGCCTCCAAGATGCATCAGGCCTGGGAGGATGGCGTCAGCTCGCTGGTGATGCTCTCCGGCGAGTCGCTTCGGATTCACGGGGAGGGGCTGGCGCAGTTCAAGCTCGCCCGCCTCGGCCGCGCCGCCCTGATCACGCCCATCAAAGTTCGCACGCAGCCGATCGGCGTGATCTGCGTGGCGCGCCGGCAGGAGAAGCCGTTCAGCGATCGCGATCAAGCGATGCTGGAGGCGGTCTCCGATTACGCTTCTATCTCGCTGGTGAACGCCCGGCTCTTCCAGGCGCTCGAGACGCGGGCGCAGCGCCTGCAGCAGCTCGTCGACGAGGTGGACTCGCGGATCCACGTCCGGCCCGAGTGGCTGGATGGGATGAAGAAGGCCTTGCGCGGCGTCCGCGGCGAGCTGGCCGCCCTGATGGCGGATACGGCCGAACTCAAGAGCGCCAACGCGATTCGCACCGCGCGAGAAGAGTTGGAAGCAATTCTGCGGCAGCTCTCCGACCTCGAGGCCGCCGGCCTTCCTCGGAGGCACACCCCGCCGGGCATCGGCCAACCGATGTAGGCCGCCGGCGCGGCGCGCCGGAAGTACCATACATTCCCGCTCTCCACGTATGCTACCATCTCGGTTGCTCACCAGGGAGGATTGAAGCATCGCCGTTTGGCGGACCGTCCGGCCGGATCCCGGTTGGCAATGACCATGAGCAACGAGTTGATCCTCGTCGCCGAAGACAGCCCTGAGATTCGGCAGTTCCTCGAAGAGAGCGTCCTCAAGCAGGCCGGTTTTCGCGTGCGTTCCGTGGGGGATGGCATGTCGGCCCTCACGCTGGCGCTCGAGCTGAAACCGGATCTGGTCATCACCGACCAGAACATGCCCAGCCTGGCGGGGACGGAGCTGATGCGGCGGCTGAAGTCCGAACTTCCCCACGTGCCGGTGATCCTGATCTCAAGCGAGGGCTCCGAGGCGCTGGCGGTCGACGCGATCCGCGCCGGCGCGGCAGACTATCTCACCAAGCCTTTTGACAGCGAGCACCTTTTGGCGGCTGTGAACCGCGCCCTCGGCGGCTCCCGCCGCAGGACCGAAGGCGGCCCGGCCGGCTGGCGGCACCCCGAGCAACTCCAGCGGCGGCTCCAGGAGCTGGAGGCCCTGGCTCACATCGGGCGGACGGTCACCGCCATGCTCGATCTCGACCAGGTGCTCACGACGGTGGTCGACGCCGCCGTGCGCCTCACGGGCGCCGAGGAAGGCAGCCTGCTGCTCCTGGACGATGAGAGCGGCGAGCTCTACATGCGAGCCTCCAAGAACTTCGACCAGGAATTCGCCCGCACCTTCCGCCTGCGGGTGGAGGATTCCCTGGCCGGCCAGGTGATCGCCAGCGGTAACCCGGTGATCCTCGACGAGAGCACCCCTCAGAAGATCAAGACCTCCTACCTGGTGCACTCGCTCCTCTACGTTGCCCTGCGCGTCCATGGGCGCACCCTGGGCGTGCTGGGCGTCGACAATCGGACGCCCGGCCGGACGATGACCCGCGAAGACATGACCGTGGTCATGGCCATGGCCGACTATGCCGCGATCGCCATCGAGAATGCCCGCCTCTACGCCCGTACCGAAGGCGAGCGCCGCAAGCTCGAAACCATCCTCACGCAGACGGAAGACGGCGTCATCGTGGTCGACACCGAAAACCGGATGCTGCTCATGAACGGGACCGCCCGCCAGGCCTTCGGTATCCGGGAGAGCATGGTGGGCCGATCGATGGTCGAGGCCACCGACGACCCGAGCTTGCTCGGCCTGCTCCGGGCGCCGGGCCGACTGCCCAATCGGGAGGAGATCGTCCTGCGCGACGGGCGAGTGTTCAATGCCCAGCGGACGCCGATCCAGGGCGTGGGCCAGGCAATCGTCATGCAAGACATCACGCACCTTAAGGAGCTCGATCGGATCAAGAACGAGTTTGTCACCACGGTCTCCCACGATCTGCGCTCCCCTCTCACGGCGATCCTCGGCTACGTCGAGCTCATCGAGCGCGCCGGGCCGGTGACCGAACAACAGCAAGACTTCATCCGGCGCGTTCAGATGAGCGTGCATCAGATGACTCAATTGGTGACGGCGATGCTCGACCTGGGCCGGATCGAAGCCGGGCTCGATTCGGCAAAAGAAAACGCCCGGCTGGGCGCCCTGGCGACGTACGCCATCGAGAACCTGCGCTCCCTCGCCCAGGACAAAGGGTTGACGCTGGAATTGGATCTGCCCACCGATCTTCCCATGGTCACCGGGGTGCCGCTGCGCCTTCGGCAACTGGTGACCAACCTGGTGGACAACGCCATCAAATACACTCCCGCAGGCGGGACGGTGCGCGTGCGGGCGCAAGGCGACGACGGGCAGGTCGTCCTTCAGGTATCGGACACAGGCCCCGGAATCCCCGCCGCCGACCAGCCCTATCTCTTCGACAAGTTCTTCCGGGCCAGCAACGCCCCCAAGGACGTCCCCGGGACGGGGCTGGGCCTCTCGATTGTGAAATCCATCGTTGATTCTCACGGCGGGCGGATCTGGGTGGATTCGATCCTAGGCGAAGGCACCACCTTCACCGTCGTGCTCCCCGCCGTCGTTTCCTGATCCGCGGCAGAAGCCCAGACTCGCCTGCGGGGCCGTGATTGCACCACCCGGCGCTTTCGCCATGTTGTACGCGCGCAATAGCCTTCTTGCGCTATCCCTCTCCGCCTCACCCCGTTCGGGCCGCGAGACCCGGCCCGCCGGGGCGAGACGGCCCCCCTACCCCCTCTCCGCTTGTCACGATTCCTCCGCGCACTTTAGAAAAGCGGAGAGGGGGATGAAGGTCTAAGGACGCGTCCTTAGGTAACCTCCCCTCCCCCGGCACATGCTCATCGCACAAGCAGTCAGAGCATCTGCCGGGGGAGGGGTCGGGGGTGGGGGGTGTTGAACTCGCGCCAGCCGCGGCCAGGGCGCAACCGGCGCATGCGTCGGGAGGAGCAGGCCTGTGCGTTGAACGGCGCCGACAACCAGGGACGGGCCGTCGTCGCCCCCGTCCGGGCCGGCGTCCCCCCGCACCTGCGGTTCGGGGCAGGTGTGCGGGCGCTAGCCCGCGGGGCGAACGGCCGGCGGCCCGGACATGCCAGTTGGATGTGGCCCACTCCGTGCGCGGCGTGGCCATGGAGCGTCGCCGCGGGGGACAAGGTCGCCAGGCGCCTTGCCCATTCCCAGGGGACCAGGCCTTGGGGCTGGCCCGGCGGCGAGGGTCCGCCCTGGAAGCCCCCCCAGGACACCTGCCCTACGGGCACGGGCACTGAGTGCCCAGAACCGCAGGTGCTGGGTCTTCGACACGGCGAGCCGGCGGCGGAGCGTGACCCCAACTACGCTCGCATCTCACAGCGGGGACGCGCCGTGGCGGTGTCTCCCAAAATCCATCTGGCTGCGCTCATCCGACGCGGACGTCATGGCCCGCCCGCGCACGTCGGTTAAAAGGCGCCTCCGCCGGGGCGGTGAGGGGGGAGCCCGACGGAGGCCTTCGCCAAAGGAGGAGACAGCGATGAGCGAGGGGCATGTGCCCCGTCTCTCGTCTCCGGGCGTTATAATACCGCCCGCCCCGGAGGGGGGGCATTACCGAAGGTCATTCGGCATTGGTGACTTTCTTCCCCGCCTCCCGGCCCATTGAGAAGGCCTCTCCGCGGATGCTCAGACGACTGTGAACGATCCTGGCGAACTTCGTAGGCGCCTGAGCCGGCTCGGCGGGCGACGGCGCGAACGGCCCGCTCTCCCTGCAGAGGCCGTGCCTGTGGCCATGGTGCCCCTGGGGGACGAAGTGGTTGTGGCCTCCGGCTCAGCCTACCGAATCGAGAGCCGCTACCCGATCGACTACGCCCACGGCCCCGACCGCCTGGCCGAAATCCTGGGTTTCGATCCTGGATTGGCTGCCGAAGTCGCCGGCCGGGCTGAGCTGGCCTCCGTCCCCCTGGACGGCCTGACCTTTCTGGACACTGAGACTACCGGGCTGGCTGGCGGGGCGGGCACGTTAGTCTTCCTGGTCGGCGTCGGGCGCTTCGACGAATCGGGCTTTCGCCTCAGGCAATACTTCCTACGAAATCCCGCCGAGGAAGCGGCGATGCTCGAGGCCCTCGAGGAAGATCTGGGGGCGACCGCAGGCTTCGTGACCTTCAATGGCCAGGCCTTCGATTTGCCGCTTTTGGAAACGCGCTATCTCCTCGGTCTCCGCCGGCGCAGGAGCCTCTCTGGCCTCCCCCATCTCGACCTGCTCCACCCGGCCCGCCGTCTCTGGCGCCGGCTTCTGCCGGACTGCTCCCTCGCCACACTCGAGCATCACATGCTCGGCGTCGTCCGCAGCGAGGCCGACGTTCCCGGGGAGCTCATCCCCGGCATCTACCTCGATTACCTCAGGACCGGCGAGACACAGGGGGTCTCCCGGGTGGTCTACCACAACGCCGTCGATGTGCTCTCCATGGTGGGCCTGGCCACACAGGTGCTCCGGCGTCACCAACAGAGGGACCTGGATCTACTCACCGGACCGGAAGCACTCGCCGTCGCCCGCTGGCACCAGCGCGCCGGCAGACTCGACCCGGCGGAGATGGCCTTCCAGACCGCACTCACCACGGGCGGCGAGAGCACACTTCACGCCGAAGCCCTGCGGCGCTACACGGGCCAGCTCCGCCGGCAGGCCCGCTGGGCCGAGGCCGTCAGCGGTTGGGTGGGCTGGCACGCCCTGGAGCCCGCCAACCCGGAGCCGTGCCTGGAGCTGGCGAAGTATTTCGAGTGGCGGGCACACGACCTGGGGGAGGCTCGCCGCTGGGCGGAGGCGGCGCTCGTGGCCCTCACCCACTGGGAACCGGGCTGGCGGCGAGATGAGGTCTGGGCGGCGGTCGAGAACCGTCTGCGCAGGCTGACGGCCAAGATCGGCGCCTGACGGCCGGGCCCGTGGTGCCCGAAGGGGAATCGCCAGGCTCCGGAACCTGGCGTTTTGCGAGAAACGCGCCTCTGAAACCTCCCTTGCAGTGTTACAATAGCAAATTGGACCTATCGCCTCCGAATATCTGCTGCGGCGCTGTGAACGTCGCACCCCCAGCCCGAGGAGGCGATGCCGGGTCCGCTTGACCTCGCGGAGGACTCCCCACATGGCGATCCCGACTGAATCGCCGCGGCCCCGCCTCGGGCAGTATGTCATTCTGGAGCAGATCGGCCGAGGCGGGATGTCCGTTGTGTTTCGCGCCTCCCAGGAGTCGATCGGCCGGGAGGTGGCGGTCAAAGTCCTCCACAGTTCCCTGATTCAGCAGGACCCGACGTTCCTGGATCGGTTCCAACGAGAGGTGAAGGTCTGCGCCTTTCTGCAACACCCCCACATTCTTCCGGTCTACGACTACGGCCAGAACAGCGGCCGGCCGTTCATCGTGATGGCTTTTGTTCGGGGCGGATCGCTCGACGACCGGATTCGGCAGGGGCCGATGAGCCTCTCCGAGGTGCTTCCGATCGTCGGACAGGTGGCCGACGCCCTCGACTTCGCACACGCCAAAGGCGTGGTCCACCGAGACTTCAAGCCGAGCAACGTTCTCCTGGACGAGAACGGCAATGCCTATCTGAGCGACTTCGGGCTGGCCAAGGTCAGTGATGCGGCGCTTCAGCTGACGGGCAGCGCTCTGCTCGGGACGCCGGATTACATGGCTCCCGATCTGGCCTCCTCCGAGCCTCTTTCGCCTTCGGTCGACATTTATGCGCTGGGCATCACGCTCTACCAGATGCTCACCGGACATGTTCCCTTCACCGCATCCACCCCGATGGGAGTTCTACTGGCCCATCTGTCTCAACCGGTCCCGGATGTGCGCCTCGAACGGCCCGACCTGCCCGAGGCCGTCCAGCAAATCATCGCCACGGCGATGGCGAAAAAGGCCAACGAGCGTTATGGGAGCGCCGGGAATCTGGCTGAAGCATTGCGAACCGCGGCCAAGGAGCCCCAGCACACGCCGCACGCATTGCTCTTCACGGACGTCCAGGGACAGGTGATCTTCGTCAACAGCCAGCTGTTGCGGCTGGTCAACCGGGCGGAAGTCGACGTCCGCAGTGTGATCGGCAAGCCGCTGCATGATGTGTTGGGGATCGCGCCCGATGCGGCCCGGGGCCTCGTGCAAGACGTGGCCCGGATCGGCCGCCTCTACAATCGCGGCCTGGATCTGCGGGGCCGCGACGGGGCAACCCTTCCCGTCCTGTGCACGGCCGAAGCGACCTATGACGAGAAGGGTGACTGCATCGGCGCCGATTTGAGCCTGCGCGCGGCCAGGGACTCGGAGGCATCCAGCCTCGAGTGGTCGGTGACGCCGGACCGGCTCGATACCGGGGAGCGGACCTACCTGCAGCTCTACTTCTCGTCTCATGTCAACGGGCTCCGTGTCCTGCTTCTGCGCGTGGGCGGGCCGCGCCTGGGCCAGACCCTGGATCGGATCCTCAATGAAACGAGCGCCCGCAATGATTGGCCGGTGCGGGTGAACGATGGCAAATTGGAGGTGAATCTCCTCAAGGCTGAGACGCACGTCTACCACGCCCTGCTGGCCAAAGCCGTGGCCTATGCTGTCAAGGTGATCGGATCGAAGATGGTGGGCCGGCAAATGAAGTTGGTCGACGAACAGATGGGGCAGGTCTCCATCGATCTGGCGAGCCGCCTCGGGCTCAGGGAACTTCTGGATACTCAATCCGCGTGATGAGAGGCTGGGCATGGGAAACGTCAACTTCGTACTCGATTTCATTCTGGTGGCAGCGGCAATCTCGATGGTATTGGCGGTTCGGGGCCTGGGTGGGGTCGTGGGCAAGACGCTGAACCTCATCACCATCGGGGCGATCATCACCGGCCTGGCACACCTGCTGGCAACGCTGCAGCACCGCCTGCTGCCGATCGAGTCCAGCATGGAGTCGTTCATTCATCGAATGATCGTCCTCATCGGATTTATTCTCCTGGTGGTGGGCTTCCAGCAGGTCCGCCAACTGCGGGCCTGATCCCGCCGCTCTGAAGCGAATGGCCCGCCTCACGCTCGGCCCACGGCGTGGAGGCCGAGGGTCGAGCCTTGCCTTGGCGCCCCTTCACGGTCCCACACGTGGGGATCTCCAGACGCGATAACGTGCCTCCGACCCATCGAAGGGCAGGAGGTACCAGAGAGCTCGCCAGCTCTTCCTTTCGCAAGAGTTTCGTGAAGCGACGCAGCGCGGCGGCGTCTTGGGGCAGCCGGATGTCGTCCTCGTCGACGAGGTGCACCAGCTGCCTGCCTGACAGGCGATCCTGGAGAATGCACG
>DATEAV010000173.1:0-4454 GCA_035288185.1 Anaerolineales bacterium
CCGGGGACGAGCCCATGGGGCTGGCCTTGTGGCCCGTCAAGCTCGGCAGTCGGACACATGAGGGAGAGTTGGCCGTGCGCGTCTGGTAACCGCGCCTGGCCCGATCCTAGATCACATTCGCCATGGCGAGACGAGATTCGCGTGGAACCCCGCAAGGAACCGAGGAACGCCTGGCTCGGCTGGCCGAAGCCGCCAGCGCGCTGGCCCTCCGGCTTCTGGCGCGCGCCGACGATCTTGGGGTGATCCTCCTGGGTGCGGGCGCCCTCCTCACGATTTTCGGCCTTATGGGCCTCACGCGCGGTGCGCTGATCGATCTGTGGTCCGATCTGCTTAAACGCTGGCTTGGCTGGGGCGCGGCTTCTGTCCCTCTGTCCATGCTGGCGGGCGCGCTCGCCTTGGGTCTCAGGCGCGCTGGCCGGACGCCGGTTGTGCCGTGGGGGAGGGTGGTCGCGCTCGAAATCGCTTTCGCCTCCAGCCTTGCTCTGCTTGCGATCGTCGACGGGGTCTCCCTGCCTCGGGCCGAATCGGGCAGCGCGGGTGGGATCATCGGCTGGGGGCTGGCTTCACTTCTCGACCGCTACTTAGGCACCTGGGGCACTCCGATTGTGTTGGGTGTGGTCCTCCTGGGGACTGTGACGTACGCCATGCTCGGGCTGATCGGGCCGGGGCTGCCTCCCCCGGTTATAACTCGCCCGCGATCTCTCACTGCGCCGTCGGCCAAGGACCGCTCTGGCGCGCCTGTTCCTCCTTCCGCGCGGGCGGGTGCGGGCAGGCCGGCACCGGACGCGAAGAAGGGCGTCCCTCTGCCGACAGCATTCCGCAAGAACTTCCGCGTGACTGCGCCGCAGAAGGAGAAGCCCGTCCGTCCGGCCAACCGCGACCGGCGTCTCCCTCCGCTCGACCTCCTTGATCGCGGCGAGTCCGCCTCGATCACTTCCGCCGAGATCAATCGGGCCGCAGGCCTCATCGAGAAGACGCTTGCCGAATTCGGCCTTCCCGCGCGGGTGGTGGATTTCCGCACCGGGCCCGCGGTTACCCAGTTCGCTGTGGAGCCCGGTTTTCTAGAACACACGACGCCCGAGGGGGAACGGAAACGACAAAAGGTGCGCGTTTCCCAGATCTCGGCCTTGGCCAGTGACCTGGCGCTTGCGCTTTCCGCCCCCACCTTGCGCATCGAGGCGCCGGTTCCGGGCCAAGCGTATGTCGGGATCGAGGTCCCCAACCGGCGTTCGGCGGTCGTTCGCCTACGTCCCGTACTCGAGACCGATGCCTTCCACTCCGTTGGATCGCCGCTGGCCATTGCCCTCGGGCGCAATGTGGCTGGAAAGCCGGTCGTGGCCGATCTGGCCTCCATGCCCCATCTCCTCGTTGCGGGCACCACAGGCTCGGGCAAGTCGGTCTGCCTCACCGCGCTGACTGCCTGCCTGACCGTCAACAACACACCTGAGGACCTTCGTCTCGTCGTCATTGATCCTAAGATGGTGGAGCTCGTCCGCTTCAACGGCCTGCCGCATTTGTTCGGCAAGGTGGAGACCGACCTCAAACGGATCGTCGGCGTGCTTCGCTGGTGCACGGCGGAGATGGATCGTCGTTACCGCTTGCTCGAGGATGCCAAGGCCCGGGATCTATCGGCCTACAACCGAAAGGCCCGTCGCCGGACCGACATGGAGCGGCTCCCACGAATCGTCGTGATCCTCGACGAGCTGGCCGATCTGATGATGATGGCCCCCGATCAGACCGAGCGCACCCTCGTCCGGCTGGCTCAGATGGCCCGTGCCACAGGCCTCCACCTCGTCGTCGCCACCCAGCGCCCAAGCACCGACATCGTCACAGGGCTGATCAAAGCCAACTTCCCGGCCCGCATCTCGTTCGCGGTCGCCTCAGCGGTTGATTCGCGCGTCATCCTCGATACGACCGGCGCCGAGACTCTTCTGGGCCGCGGCGACATGCTCTTCCTTTCACCAGAGGCCGGATCCCCTGTGCGCGTCCAGGGCGCCTACGTCAGTGATCTCGAGATTGAGCGCCTCATCGACTACTGGCAAAAAGAGACCGCCGAGGTTGAGGCGCCAATCTCCGTTTTCCCGCCCTGGGAAGACATGATCGGCCGGGAGGAGCGCCTTCAGGAGGAAGACGAAGTCCTCGAGCGGGCGATTGAGTTGGTCAAGCGCACCGGCCAGGCAAGCGCCTCGATGCTCCAGCGGCGCTTGCGGCTTGGCTATCCGCGGGCCGCCCGGCTGATGGACGAGCTCGAAGAACTAGGAGTGATCGGAAGGCCCCAGAGCGGGGGCCGGACGCGCGAAGTGCTTGCCCCACGCGAGGAGGGGGAAGAGCCCGATGCCGAGGATCTCGAAGAGGGCGAGTAGTCCGCTTCGATCGGGGTGGCCCCTCCGTCCGGAACGGCTCGGCGCTCGCACGCCAGCCTCCGCCCATGGCCGATAGGCAGCCCAGGAAGCCAGCCCCGATAGAGATCGAGGAGGGCCATCTGCCATCGGCCGACGCTGGTCGATCCCTTCGCCACAAGAGGGACGTGCGAACCGGGCGAGCAGAGCCGGAGGTCTCCTCCCAACTCAGCGGGGCGAACCTGGAAAGCCTCGGTTCGGCTCACGACGGCGGCCATTGGCCTGCGCGTCGTGGCTTGGCCTGTAGTCTTACCAGCTGCGATGCCCGGTCTTCCGGCTCCCGACACTTGGACGTGAGCCACTGCTCGCCGGCTCGCGCGTGGCCGCCCACCCCGCGCTTGACTTGCCCCTCGCCCCAGGTTAGCATTGAAGCAAGCCCCCTAGAGGAGTAGTGGATGCGAGCGAAGGAAGAGATCCATCCCACACGCACGAGCCTGAGCGACTGGATGCGAGTCTGGTCCAAGGGTCTGCTCGATCCCGTTGCTGCGTTTGTCCTTCGGCTTGGGCTGATGCCCAACACCATCACCCTCGTCGGAGTGGCCGGCAACATTATTGCCGGGCTCGTCCTTTCCCAGGGCCATTTCTTCTGGGGCGGCCTGCTCGTCTTGCTCATGGGGCCGGTCGATGCCCTGGATGGCGCCATGGCGCGGTTGCGAGGCGAAGTGAGCGACTTCGGCGCCTTCGCCGACTCGGTCAGCGACCGCTACTCGGAGCTCTTCGTCTACGGCGGCCTGATCGCCTACTTCCTCATCCACAGTGAAGCGGTCCCGGCTGGCGGCGTCTTCGCCGCAGCCGCCGGATCCGTACTCGTCTCGTACACCAAAGCCCGCGCCGAATCGGTGGGCTACCAGGCGAAAGTGGGGATCCTCACCCGCTTCGAGCGCTATCTCGTCCTGGTCCCTAGTCTCGTGTTCGGTTTCCCTCGCATCGGCGTCTGGATCATCGCCGTACTAGCCAATCTCACGGCCCTTCAGCGGATCTACTACGTTCGGCGGCAAGCCCGCCGCTCCTAGGGAGAGGACCTTCCATGGTCGTGGATGCATACGGGATTCATGTAGGCACGTGGCTCTACTTTCGTTTCTACGGAATGATTCTCATGGCCGGCGCGGTGGCCGCAGCCTACCTTGCTCGCCGCATGCTCCGCCGCATGGGGCGGGACCCTGAGATCGTCTGGGATGGGCTGCTCTGGGCCCTCATCTTCGGCGTGATCGGAGCACGCCTCTACCACGTCTTCACCCCCTCCCAGGGCATGCTCGCGCTCGGATATGACACACGCTACTACCTCACTCACCCGATCGACATCCTCACGACCTGGCGCGGCGGCCTCGGGATGCCCGGCGCGCTGCTCGGTGGTGTCTTCGGCCTCTACCTCTTCGCTCGCCGGCGCAAGCTGAATCTGCTCGTGCTTCTCGACGCCGCCGCTCCGGGCGTCGCCTTGGCCCAGGCGATTGGCCGTTGGGGCAACTTCGTCAATCAGGAGCTCTATGGCCCACCCACCGACCTTCCCTGGGGGATCCCGATCCGTCCGGAGAATCGCCTCCCCGGTTATGAGGCCTACGAACGGTTTCATCCCCTGTTCCTCTATGAGTCCATTTGGAACCTCGCCAGCATGTTCTTCCTCCTCTGGATCTGGCGCCGCTTCCGCAGCCGACTCATGACGGGCGACCTGTTTCTGATCTACCTGATCACGTATCCGGTAGGCCGTTTCTTCCTTGAGTTCATCCGGCTCGACTATGTGCCGCTCTTCGGCCTCAACGCAAACCAGGCGCTGATGGGCATCGTGGGTGTGGCTAGCGCCGGGGCTTTGGTTATCCGACATCGCTGCAGACAGGCCGTTGTCGCCCCTCAAGATTAACCCTCTTCTCCCAGGGACAGCCGGGTGCCCGGGGCGGTGAGCCAGGCTTCGCCGCCAGACGCGGAGCCCGGGCCTTCGCCTCACGGATCTGCCCCGGCCCTCACCCTGGATCCCGCACGTCAGACGAAAGCCCGGGCGTTTGCGAGCCAGCGCCGTGGGCTTTCCTACCTGGAGACCATCCTTCTCGCGCTCTATCTCGT
>DATEAV010000174.1:0-3387 GCA_035288185.1 Anaerolineales bacterium
AGGCGCGCGAGCCGCCAGGAGGGAACGATGCCGGATCCCGAGATCCTCTACCTATCGCGGACGGATGTGGAGGATGTCGCCCTCGAGATGACAACCATCATCGGTCTGCTCGAGGAAGCCTTCCGTGAAAAAGGCGAGGGCCGGGTGGAGATGCCGCCCAAGCCCGGCGTGCACACCCAGCCCGACGCCTTCATCCACGCCATGCCGGCCTACATCCCCTCACTGCGCTCGGCGGGGATCAAGTGGGTGAGCGGGTATCCCGCCAACCAGGCGCACGGCCTGCCCTACATCAGCGGGCTCCTCATCCTCAACGACGTCGAGACCGGGATTCCCTACGCGGTGATGGATTGCACCTGGATCACCGCCTATCGCACCGGGGCGGCCACTGCCCTGGCAGCCCGATATCTGGCGCGGCCTGAGAGCGAAACGGTGGGGATCCTGGCCTGCGGCGTGCAGGGCCGCACCAACCTGGAGGCGCTGGCAGCCCTCTTCCCTCTGAAGCGAGCCTATGCCTACGACGTCGTCGCCGCGGCGCAGGCGCGCTACGTCGACGAGATGAGCGCCCGCCTGGGCCTGGAAGTGGTCGGCGTGCGGGAGCCGCGTCAGGCCGTGGCCGAGAGTGACCTCGTGGTGACCTCCGGGCCGATCCTGAAGCACCCCACGCCGACGATCGAGCGCGATTGGCTCAGGCCCGGCGCCTTTGGGAGCGCGGTCGATTTCGACTCCTACTGGAAGCCCGAGGCCTTGGCGCAAATCGACAAGCTGAGCACCGACGACCATGCTCAGTTCCGCTATTACCGCGAGGCCGGCTATTTCCAGCACACCCCGCAGCCTTATGCAGACCTTGGCGAGCTGGTGGCCGGGCTCAAGCCCGGCCGAGAACGGGCCGACGAGCGGACGCTGGCAGTGAACCTGGGGCTGGCGCTGGATGACATGGCGGTGGCCCCGGAGATCTACCGCCGGGCATTGGCGAAGGGGATAGGGGCTCGACTTCCGCTTTGAAAGGGCGAGGGCCGGCGGTGGCGCCTGTACGTGCGGAGGATCTTGCGGGCGCAGTGATCGGTGATCGGTTACTCTGTGATCGGGACCTAGCGATCAGTAACCCCCTACCGATCACCGTTCACTGATCACCGATCACTCCTCCCTCAATCCAGGCTTCGCTGCGTCTGTGCTCGCCCGCGGGCGCGCAGAACTCCGAGGACCCCGGGCATCAATCGAGTGTAGACTGCGTAGAGCGCGGGACGCACCGGGAAGTCCCACGCGCCCAGGGTGCGGACGAGCTGCGCACCAAAGCCTTCCTTGAACCGGTAGACTCCCCACATCGGGTCGTCTCCCTCGAGCCGGTCGGGCGCTCCCCAGAAGTCGTACACCGCACATCCCTGGGCACGGGCCCAGCGGATCGCTTCCCACTGCAGCAAGTGGTTGGGCATCGCCTCCCGGTGAGCCTCGCGGGACATCCCGTAGAAGTACCAGCAGGTCTCGCCAAAGCGATAGACGACCAGCGCGGCGACGGGCGCGCCCTCGACCTCGGCGATGAGAGGGAGGGCGAAGCCGGCTCGAAGGAAGGAGCCCCAGGCCTCCTGGTAGTAGCCCTCGTGACGGATCACGAAATGGTCGCGCAGCGAAGTCTCCGCGTACATGCGGTAGAGAAGGCCGAGGTCGTCGAGGCCGCCAAGGCGGACTTTCACGCCGTGCCTCTCGGCGAGACGTATGTTGTAGCGAGTCTTCTGCTTCATCGCAGCCAGAAGGGCGTCGTCGCCCTGCCGGAGGTCGAGTAGGAGAGTGTTGCGGAACTGAATCTGGTCGGGTGAGAACCGCCAGCCTGCGGAGTGGAGATCCGAAGTAAGCAGGGCAGCCAGGGGTTCATCGACGGCGTCGGGTGAAGAGGGCAAGCCGCGGCCGAGAGTGACGGCCGGATCGATCTTGAGGAAGATGGCTCCGGCGCGCCGGGCCATGTTCTGTAGATCCTGGAAGACTAGCCGGCGCAGGCCGGCGTCGGAGTAATCGAGGCAGGGCCCGCGGGGAACATACAGGATGGCGATGCTTCGCAGTCGAGGGAGAGGCCTGCGGAGGATCTGAGCCGCGGCGGCGGGCTTGCCGGCGTCGTCCGACCAGAGCCAGCGCTCCGCCTGCCAGCCGTAGCGGGACTTGAGCTCACCCCACTGCCAGGACTGCAGCACATGGGCGTGGGGAAGGGACCGGACGAGCCGGTTCCATTCGTCAGCGTCGTGGATCAGGGATGGGGGCACGGCGTTCAGCCGCCTGCTACGGCGGAGGCGATCCAGCGGTAGAGCGCGTAGAGGAGCGGATGGTAGGGGCGGTCCCAGGCTCCCAGGCTGCGAACCAGGCGGCCCCCGAAGCCCCGCTTGAAACGGTAGACGCCCCAAAGCCCGCCTGAGCGCCGGGGAAACTCGGCCTCCAGATTCTCGATTTCGGCGTCGGGGATCCCCCACAGATCGTATTGAGTGCAGCCCTTTCGCCGGGCCCAGCGCATCGCCTCCCACTGCAGGAGGTAGGCCGGCATGCGTTGACGTTCGCGGTCCGTCGAGGCGCCGTAGAAATACCAGGCGCGCTCGCCGCGAGCGAAGACCATCACCGCCGCCAGCGGCTCGCCCTCGCCTTCTGCGACGAGGAGCTCACAGAGCCCCGCAGGGTGAGAGAGGTCGTAGGCTCTGTGATAGTACTCGGGCACGTGGGCGCCGAAGCGATTGCGGGAGGCTGTGGTCTTCATCATGGCGGCGAAGGATGCGACATCGTCCCAGGCCCGGGCCGTTACGCCCTTGCGCGCGGCCAGCCCGATGTTGTAACGCGTCTTCTGGTGCATGCGCGCCAGGAGCGTTTCCTCGTCGCCAACGAGGTCGACGATGATCGTACTGCGCGGTTGGACGGTCTGGCGGGAGGGGCGAAAACCAAGTGCCTCGAGAAGTCGGCCGGCCTCAGGCGTCGGATCGCCATCGGGCTCCACTTTGAGCAGAATCGCCCGGCGTTGCCGGCAAGCCTCGTCGAGGTCGGCGAGTAGCGCCGGGTTCCAGGCGCCCAGCGGGCCTTTGGGGACATAGGCGACGGCGCGGCCTAGGGGAAGGGGGCGGAACAGCACCTGGGCCCCGCAATCACCCTCCCGGAGCCGCATGACCTCCCAGCCGAAGCTCGCCTTCAGTTCGCCCCAGGCAGCGGTTTGGAGGATGTGGGCTTGAGGATGGCCGGCGAGGAACGCCTCCCATTCGGTGGCGGAGAGGCCGGAGGTCACGGCGTCATTTTACCATGCGGGCTTCGAACGACGTGTCGCTCCTCTCGCCCGCTTCGGGTCTGTGGACAATTCTCCGAGTCGCTCTGAAGCTTGTGCTCAGCGGTAAGGACTTCACTGATTTGCCCCCACCCCTTTCCCCT
>DATEAV010000175.1:0-19347 GCA_035288185.1 Anaerolineales bacterium
GGCCGATTTGCTCCATCAAGCAGTAGCGGCCGATTGTCTTCCCGCTCAGCGTTGCCATCTGCCAGGCTTTCCCAAACCTCGCGGACCCAGGACTGAGCGCCACGCGATCCGGTCTGTGCAAGGTCCAGCGGAAGCCCCAGGGCGAGCTTGGGGACTCCAGAGGACGCGGCCGCGCCCAGGTGTGATCCGACCCAGTTTCAGTATAGGCGTGGAGAGGCGGGATTACGCCTTACAGGAGGCTTTCGGCTGCGGGGAGGGAAGGCCGCCCCGAGTGTTGGACGCTCCCCATGGCAAGGGATCGGGGCTCAAGGAGACAGCCGGCGCGCCAGACTGCCTGGGCTACCAGACCATCCACTTGGACGGCACGATTTCAACGATCGTGGAGTACTCGCGTTCTTCGGCGACGGCCCAGTCATACTTGGCGTGGAATGCCTCGGCGACGGGCGCCGGCGCGGCCTGGAGCACGTTGGCCACCCCCTCGCAGATCACCGGATGCGATCCGTCCTCGAGGGCCAGGGCCACATGGGCATTGGCGCGCAGATTACGTGCCTTCACGCTCTCCGGGTCGACCGCAAGATAGATGCAGCCAGCACTCCACACGAACCAAACCGGGACGAGGTGGGGCCGTCCGTTCGCGCGGACCGTCGCAATCCACAGGTTGCGTTCGCGATCGAGCTTGCGCAGGGCTTCTTTCGAGGGGGAACTCGGCTGCTCTTCGCTCTTGGAGCTCTCTTGTTCGCCGGATTGCGGAGCGGGAGCGACCTGGCTCAAGCGGCGACGGGCGTCAGGCTGTGGTAGAGCTCGACGATCTGGTCTGCAATGAGCGGCCAGGCGAATCGCTGGGCGTAGGCGACGGCTTGCCGGCCCAGACGAGCGCGCAGATCTCCATCCCGGATCAGCAGGCCGACCTTCTCAGCGAGCGCGGTGGCGTCGCCCACCGGAACGTGGAAACCGGTCTCCCCGTCCCGCACCAGGAAGACCAGGCCTCCAGTCTCCGAGGCGACCACAGGCGTCCCGCAGGCCATGGCTTCGAGCGCCACCAGGCCAAACGACTCGTAGTGAGAGGGGACGACCACGGCCTCGGCCGCCGAGTAGTAGTAGGGGAGAGTGTCCTGATCGCGCCGGCCCAGGAAGGTCACCAGTTGATCGAGACCGAGCTTCTCGCGCAGTTCCTGCAGGCGTTTCATCTCCTCGGTCATCTTCTCCGGGTTGACTTCGGGGTCACCGCCGATCACGGCCAGGCAGAGCGACCGGCGGGCCATCCAGCCCTTTCTCTCCAGGATCGACACGGCCTCCAGAAGGGTGTCGATCCCTTTCAGGGGCTCGATCCGGCCCACGAAGAGGAGGAGTTGGCTTCCGGCCGGGATCCCGACGAACTCTTTCGCCTCGTCGGGATGGATCGGATAGAACCTGCCCGGGTCGACGCCCGGCGGGATGACCACGACCCGCGAGGTGTCCACCTTGTAGAGCCACTGAAACTGGGCCAGCTCGGCTTGTGTCGAGGCCACCACTCGATCGGCCTCGCGCAGCAGCCGGCGTTCGGCCTCGAGCCTTTCCGGGGGAGAGTGCTCATCGGCGCTTCGCGCCACCCGGTTCTTCATCTCGCCCAGCGTGTGGAACATCTGAATGAGCGGCGGTCCCCAGCGGCGCCGGAGCTCCAGCCCCGCCAGCCCCGAGAGCCAGTAGTGGGCGTGGATGACGTCGTAGCGGAGGTCCCGTGCCTCCGCAAAGCTAAGCACCCCCGAGACGAACTGATCCAGGTAGTCCTGAAGCCGATCTTTCGGCAAGGGGGTCTCGGGCCCGGCAGGGACGTGGACGATCCGGTTTCCGAAGCCCAGGTCGTGGAGCACATGCGGCACATGCTCATCCTGCGACCGTGTATAGACGTCGACGCCGATACCGCGCCGCCCGAGCTCTCGGGCGAGATCGCGGACGTAGACGTTCATCCCGCCCGTGTCTTTGCCGCCGAGGGTGGCGAGCGGACATGTATGGTAGGAGATCATCGCCGCGCGCATCGTTCCCATTATCACGCAGCGGCGCTTTCTTGCCAAGCCTCCGGAGCGGCTGGTATAATCCAGGCCGCGCCACCGTAGCTCAATCGGCAGAGCGATCGCTTCGTAAGCGATAGGTTAAGGGTTCGATTCCCTTCGGTGGCTTCGAATCCGGGATGGACGGGCGTGCACTCGGAGGGCGGGGCCGCTTGATCGGCCCCGTTTGCGTGCTTGGCCGCCACAGGCCCGCAGGTATAATCAGCCCATGCCCCAACGCCCCCCGCCCGTCGTCATCGGCATCGCCGGCGGCACCGGCTCCGGCAAGACGACCGTGGCCAACGTCATCCTCGAGCGGGTGGGGGCGGATAAGATCGCCCTCGTCCCTCACGATGCCTACTACAAGGATCTCCAGGACCTGCCCCGGGCCCAGCGTGACCTGGTCAATTTCGACCACCCCGACTCTTTGGAAACCGAACTCCTCGTGGCCCACCTCCGCTCGCTGCACGAATGGAAAACGGTCGAGATCCCCATCTACGACTTCACCAACCACGCTCGAACGGCCCGCACGCAGCGCGTCGATCCGCAGCCGGTGATCCTGGTTGAGGGGATCCTGATCTTCCATGAGCCGGCGCTGCGCGATCTCTTCGATGTGAAGATCTTTGTCGATACCGACGCCGACATCCGATTCATCCGCCGCCTACAGCGGGATATCCTCGAGCGCGGCCGGACCGTGGAGTCGGTCATCCACCAATACCAGACGACCGTCCGACCGATGCATCTGGAGTTCGTCGAGCCGTCGAAACGGCACGCCGACGTCATCATCCCGGAAGGCGGGCTCAATACCGTGGCGATGGATATGGTGGTGGCCCGGATGGAATCGCTTCTCGCCCAACGCTAGCCAGGAGGTGAACCCGTGCCCGCCAAGCGACACTCCGCCCCACCGCCGATGGTCATCGATGCTGCCAAGGCCTACACCGCCAAGATCCACACCGACAGGGGCGCGATCACCGTGCAGCTCCACGCCGATAAGGCTCCCCGCACGGTGAACAACTTTGTCTTTCTCGCCCGGGAGGGCTTCTACGACGGCGTGATCTTCCACCGGGTGATCGAAGAGTTCATGGCCCAGGGAGGCGATCCCACCGGCACCGGCAGCGGCGGGCCAGGCTACACCTTTCAGGACGAGTTCCACCCGTCGCTGAAGCATGACGAACCCGGCGTCCTCTCGATGGCCAACGCCGGCCCGGGCACCAACGGCTCGCAGTTCTTCCTGACCCATGTGGCCACGCCCTGGCTGAACGGCAAACACACGGTCTTCGGGCGCGTGACCTCCGGCCTGGACGTCTTGCTGTCGATTCCGCCTCGCGATCCAGGAAATCCCAAGGCGACCGCCGTCGCCATTCGAACGATCGAGATCACCGAGACGTGACGGGGCAGCCCTGGCTCTCGGGCTGGCGCCTGACGGCGGCGCGCCTCTTAGCCGTGGTGGCCGTCGTCGCCATCACCCTCTACATCGTCTCGATCCGCGATGAAGTGGAGCGCCTCGCCGCCTACGGCTATCCCGGTATCTTCCTGCTCTCCGTACTGGCTAATGCGACCGTGATTCTGCCCGCTCCCGGGGTGGCGATCACATTCGCCATGGGAGCGGTCTTCCACCCCGTCGGGGTGGCCCTGGCGGCCGGCACCGGAGCGGCCCTCGGCGAGCTCACAGGCTATCTGGCGGGCTTCAGCGGGCAAGGCCTCGTCTCGCGCTCGGGTTTCTACGAGCGCGTGAAGGCGTGGGTGGCACGCCACGGCGGGCCGGCGATCCTACTCCTCGCCTTCATCCCCAATCCGTTCTTCGATGTCGCCGGCGCGGCCGCCGGAGCCCTGCGCATGCGCGTGGGGAAGTTCCTTGCTTGGGCCTGGGTCGGCAAGGTCCTCAAGATGCTCCTCTTCGCCTATGCCGGCGCGGCCTCCATCGATTGGCTCGCCGAGCTCCTTGGCTGATCCCGGGCGAGACCGAGAGCCCCCAGACGCTGATCACTTCGAGTCTCTGAAACAATTCCCGCGTGGGCCTTCGGGATGCGTCCCAATGCAGAGAGCATCAACACACGGGCCCCACCCCGTTCGGGCCGCGAAGCCCTCCCGACACCTGCCCCGAACCGCAGGTGCGGGGGACGGCCCCCTGGCCCCCTTCGCGTGCATCCCGGAGCGCCACTTGCACCCCGTTCGGGCCGCGAGCCCTCCCGAAGGACACACCTGCCCTACGGGCACGGGACTGAGTGCCCAGACCGCACACCTGCACCCCGTTCGGGCCGCGAAGCCCCGGCCCGACGGGGCGAGACGGCCTGCAGCGCACTGCACACCTGCCCTGGCGGGCGGTGCCAGGGGGTGCGGTGCAGGTGGGTGCTGGGTCGGGACGATGTGCGCGCCCACCGCACTTGCACACGTGTGCCTCCCGATAGGACACCGGGACGGTGTGCGGCACTGTGCAGGCAGCACGCACACCGCACCTGCAAAGCACCGCAGGTGCGGCGCAGGTGAGTGCGGTGCAAGTGAGCGCAGTGCCAGTGAGTGCAAGTGAGCGGAGGGACCCCGGCCTGTGCCGGGCGCCGCAATGCTTCATCCTATCGCCGGGGGAGGGGGAGGATTTCACCTCTCTACCCCCTCTCCGCCTCGGTGCGACGCGCGGTGAAGCGCACCTCAAGCGGAGAGGGCCCCTCGGCTTTGCCTCGGGGGGCTTCGCGCGGGCAGGGGTGAGGTTGACGGAGCCAAGAGCACGAAGTCATGCAGCCGCTCCAATTGAGCGAGCCTATTCCCAGCACTCACCGCCGGGTGATTCGTTCACTAGCTCCGAGAACCGTGGTGGGCGGCAAGGGCCGCCGCTGTTGCGCGTCGATGCTCGGAAGGAACGCCGGCGGCTTGCGCGCTTGAGTCGCCTGCTCGAAAGCATAGGCCAGGCGAATGAGCTTCGGTTCCTGCCAGGCCCTGCCAAAGAACGAGAGCCCGATCGGCAGCCCAAACACATGCCCACCGGGGACGGTGATATGGGGGTACCCAGCCACCGCGGCGGGAGACGTGCTCTCCATGTCCCAGCTGCGTGGGTCGCCGTTTGCCAGATCGATCATCCACGCCGGCCCGCCCGACGGCACGGCCATGGCGTCGAGGCGGTGTTTCTTCATCGCGGCGTCGATCCCGTCACGCCGTGTGAGGCGGTGGTTCCTCGCCAGGGCCTTCCGGTAGCTCTCCCTCCCCTCTTGGGCCTTCTCCTCCGCGGCGGTCATGCGGTCTTGCCCGAAGTAGGGCATCATCCGCTGCCGATTCTCTTCGTTGAAGCGAATGATGTCCGCCAGCGTCCTGACACCGACTTTGGGACGGCGCGTCGCCAGGTAGCGATTGAGGTCCCTGCCGAACTCGACATAGAGGACCTCCAGCTCGGTCTTGCCAAAGCGATCGAAGTTCGGCAGGTCGGCCGGGTCGACCACCGTGGCTCCCAGGTGCTCCATCACGTCGATCCAGGTGTCGAGGAGCGCGGCCAGGCGAGGGTCTGAGCCAATCATGTTCCGGGCGACGCCGATGCGGGCACCCTTGAGGCCGCCTCTGTCGAGGAACTGCCCGTAGTCCTTTTCGCGCCGGTTTGCCCTAGAGCGCGTGGCCGGGTCGTTTTCGTCCACCCCGGCCAGCGCGCCGAGCAGGATGGCTGCGTCTTCCACCGTGCGGGCCATCGGCCCGGCCGTATCCTGGCTGTGGGCGATGGGCACGATGCCGCTCCGGCTGATGAGCCCCAGCGTCGGCTTCATCCCAACAATGCCGCACGTCTGTGCCGGGCAGATGATCGAGCCGTCGGTCTCCGTGCCGACGGCTGCGGCGCAAAAGGACGCCGCGACGGCGGCGGCCGAGCCCGACGACGATCCACACGCCGAGCGGTCGAGCGAGTACGGGTTTCGGGTGAGGCCGCCCCGGCTCGACCACCCGCTGATGGAATGCTTATCACGGAAGTTGGCCCATTCACTCAGATTGGCCTTTCCGAGCAACACCGCGCCGGCGGAGCGAAGCCGCCGCACGAGGAACGCGTCGCGCGCAGGGGTGGAGCTTTCCAGCGCAAGCGAACCTGAAGTGGTCTGCATTCTGTCTTTGGTGTCGATGTTGTCCTTGATCAGGATGGGGATTCCGTGCAGGGGCCCGCGAACCCTGCCCCTCCTTCTCTCTCGGTCGAGGGCTTCGGCGATCGCCAGGGCTTCCGGGTTCACCTCAATGACGGCATTGACGCCTGGCCCGCGCCGATCCAGCGACTCGATACGCGCCAGGTAGCCTCGCGTGAGAGCCCGCGAGGTCGCCTCGCCGGCGGCCATCTGCCGCTGCATTTCACGGATCGTGCTCTCCTCGACCATGTTGCCTCCGGTGCGGGCGTCGGTCATCTCAACGCGCGACGACAAGGGCCTGAGAACGCTCCGAGATTGCGCTCGGGCAAATGCGCGATCTTCGCCCTCGGGCTTGGCGCTTCCAACGGCGCAGCCGAGGGAACTGCCCTACGCCCCGGCCCATGTGTTGCTCCGGTTCTGGATCACCAGCGCCGGGAACATCGCCCGGAGCCAGATGGATCATCCAACCGACGAAGAAGGCGAGCTCGAGGGGCAGCAAGGGCATCTGGACATACGGGCCTTGAAGCGACGGGCGCCTGGGTGGCGCCTCGGCGATCGACCCCGAATCTAAGAGGGGAAGGACTCTCGTCGCAGGCTGAAGCGGTCGAGCGCCTCCGGCACTACGTCGATCCCTAGGCCGGGCAGTGTCGGGACGGAGACGGTGCTATCGGGGTTGAGAGTGAAACGCGGCTCGGCGATATCCTCTCGGTAGTAGCGGCCGGTGGCCGAGATGTCGCCGGGGAGGGTGAACCCCGGGAGTGAGGCGAGCGCCAGATTGGAGGCCCGTCCAATTCCGGTCTCGAGCATTCCGCCGCACCAGACGGGGATTCCCCGCTCGCGGCACGTGGCATGGATGAGGCGCGCCTCCTCCAGTCCCCCCACCCGGCCGGCCTTGATGTTGATCACCCTGCAGGCGCCGATCTCGATGGCCTGTCGAGCGTGCCGCCTCGACAGGATGCTCTCATCGAGGCAGACGTCGGTGCGCAGCCGTGCCTGAAGACGACTGTGGTCGATCAGATCGTCCTCCTGCAGCGGCTGCTCGATGAGAAGCAGACGGAGGTCATCGATCGCCTCGAACACCGGCCAATCCTCAAGGGTGTAGGCGGAGTTGGCGTCCACTTGAAGAGGCAAGTCGGGGAACCGCTCGCGGACGGCGCGAACCTCCTGCACGTCCCGGCCCGGCTTGATCTTCAGTTTCACCCTTCGGTAGCCCTCCTCGACGTAGGCCTCCACCGTCCGCAGCAGCGCATCCATGCTCGGCTGGATCCCCACCGACACTCCAACAGGCACCCGTTCCCGTTCGCCGCCGAGAAGGGAAGCCAGAGACTTGCCCGCGCGTTTGCCTTCCAGGTCCCAGAGCGCCATCTCGAGCCCGGCCCGTGCCAGCGGATGCCCGCGAAAGGGTTTGAGCCGGGAGGCCAGGTCGCCCGGAGCCCCCAGATCCGCGCCCAGGACGGCGGGGAGGAAGAAATCCGCAAGGACATGCCAGGCGGTCTCCACAGTTTCATAACAGTATCCCGGCGATCGATCGGCCACGCACTCCCCCCAGCCCTCCAGCCCATCCGACTCCAGGCGCAGGATCAGGCAATCGCGCTCGGTTTCCCGCCCGAAGGAGGTCTCGAACGGCGAAAGGAGGGGCATGCGCACGTGGCGCAGCTCAACGCGGTTGATTCTCATCTATCCCAGCGTGGCCTCGGCGTGAGAGAGAACGTAGAAGGAGCGAGGCAAGCGCTCGCCCGCCAGGTGGACGAAGTCGGTCACCATGTAAGCTGCGGCGAAGGCGTTTTCGAAAAGACTGCGAGTCTGATCCCTCCAGGCGAGGGCGAGGCGGAGATTGCGCTCCTTGAGCGCCAGGTAATCGGATGGGATCTCCACCAAGGCGAGGTTGCCCCGCGGCGGCTCCGGGTTCTCGCACGGATGGGAGAGGTCGTCCTCGTCGAGATGCGCCGGGTTGAGCTCCTGGGCGCCTGCGGAGAGGAAGTGGGCCAGGTCGAGAGGAGGGCGCTCCTCGCCCAGCCGGGAGGCCACCCGGCGCGAGGTGACCCACCAGTCCACCTGGAATCGATCGGACGGCACGCCGCGGTTCAGCGCGTCGCGCATGTTCCCGTAGGCCTCGCGCAGATACGTCTGGCAGACCGCGCCCAGGCGCCGGATGTTCAATTGGGCGTTGCGGCTCAGGAGCGGATCGTAGGTCCAGGTAATCAGGCGGATCCCCTGGCCCATCACAAAGTCGCGCTGGGCGATCTTGAGCATCAGGCCGATGCCCTGGTTCTGATAGTCGGGGTGCACTCCCAGTTGGTGCGAGCAGTGTTTGAGGCGGGCCATGGCCACCCGTTCGGGGCTTGCGGAGTCGGTCCCCAGGAATCCGATCACCAGCCCCACAAGGCGGGAGCCGTCGAAGGCGCCCAGAGCCATGCCTCCATTGTGGCCCAGCGCAGTGATCAGATGCCCTGGGACGACATCGATCTCCCCGCCCTGCCAGATGACGGCCTGGAGCTCTTCGGCGCTGGCAACGTCGGCCGGGCTTTCCAGGGGCCGGATCGAAATCGTCTTCGTCATCCCGCCCTACCCCGGAGGCGACGTAGCTGGCGGGCAGGCAGTTCCCATCCCCAGTTGCGCCCGTGAAGGTAGTCGAGGCGCCTCTCCATGCGTGCGGGCTGCAAGCGAAAGGCCCTGGAGGCGGAGTTGAGGTCGGTCGTCCGGCCTGCAGCGAGGTAGTCGATCCAGGCCGTCGTCGCGGGGGAATCCGGAAGGAGTCGCTCCATAGCCCACGCCGCTGCGCGCAGGTAGGGAGGCCGCACTCCCGCCAGCGCCTTGCGTGTTCCCATGGTCCGAAGAATCAGCTCGATGATCTCCCTCAAAGTGAGATGCTCAGGCCCGCCGAGCTCGACCGTCGCGCCGATCAACGCTGGATCGTCGAGGGCCCACACAAGGCAGCGTGCCAGATCCTCCACCCACAGGGGCTGAAGGAGCACTTTCCCGTCTCCAGGGATAGGGAAAAGAAACGGCGAGACCGCCAGGAGCATCGCTATGGAAGTTGTGAACACATCACCCGGTCCGTAGGTGACGGCGGCCCGCAGGATGGTGAGGGGAACGCCGCTCCGCCGCAAGTGTTCTTCGGCGATCGCGGTGGCGCGAAGTGAGGGGTATGCAGAGGCGCGGTCGGCGCCCAAATGACTGACAAACACCAGCCGGGTCACACCGGCATCGGACGCCGCCTCCCCGAGATTGAGTGCGCCCTCGGCCTCCGCGGCAACGGTTCCGGCAGTGAGGCGCTCCCCATCGGGAGAAGCAAGGTGGATCACTCGATCTACCCCGACCATAGCGGCGCGCAGCCCGCGCCGATCCGAGAGGCCGGCGAGGGCCACCTCCGTGGTCACCCCTCGCGGGAGATCGGGCGAGCTCTTCGAGGGCCGTAAGAGTATTCGGACAGGCAGGCCGGCCTCTCCCAGATGGCGCAGCAGCGATCGGCCGACGAAGCCCGTCCCTCCAGAGAGCAGCAGCATGTGCAGTTGGGGCCGTTGACGAGCGGACGTCCATCCCGTCTCATGCGCCCTGTCGAATTCTAGCATACGCCGTCGCCTTTCCTTGGCTTCGGGCGCCCATCCCTCCTTGCCGTCGAGACTGTGCTCGCCTTCACAACGCGTTGCAGGCTTTCCGCACCCAGATTCAGCAGGTGGTGTTATATTGGCCACAGTGCCCGTGGCGGGCCGTAGGAGGAGAGCGTGTCGCGTGTGCGCGTGGTCGTCACCGGAATGGGTTGCGTCAGTCCCCTGGGACAGAACGTCGAGACCACGTGGCGGGCCCTTCTGGCCGGGACCTCCGGCGTCGCCCCCATCACCCAGTTCGATGCCTCCACGTTCAAGACGCGCTTCGCCGCCGAGGTGAAGGACTTCGATCCCGAAGCTCTCCTGGGGCGTCGTGACGCCCGCCGCATGGACCGCGTCACCCAGTTTGCCATCGTTGCGGCGGGTGAGGCTCTCTCCAGCTCGGGGCTGGCGATCGACGACGGGAATCGCGGGCGGATCGGCGTCGTGCTCGGCACCGGCATCGGAGGAATCGGGACCCTCCTGAAGGGCGCCCAGGTATTGGCGGAGCGCGGGCCGCATTGGGTGAGCCCCTTCATGGTTCCCATGATGCTCCCCGATACGGGCGCCGGCCAGGTGGCGATTCATTTCGGCTTGCGCGGTCCCAACCTGGCCGTCGTCACGGCCTGCGCCACCGGCACCAACGCCATCGGCGAGGCCGCGGAAATGATCCGCCGCGGAGCGGCGGATGCGATGGTGGCGGGAGGATCGGAGGCAGCCATCGTCCCCGTGGCGCTGGCCGGCTTCAACGTCATGGACGCCATCTCCATTCGCAACGATGACCCGGAGCGGGCCTCGCGCCCATTCGACCGCGACCGGGACGGCTTCGTCCTGGGAGAAGGCGCCGCGGCAATCATCCTGGAGTCGCTCGACCACGCCCGCTCGCGGCGAGCCTCGATCCTTGCCGAAGTCGCAGGCTACGGGACGACCAACGACGCGTACCACATGTCGGCGCCGCTCGAAGACGGAGCCGGCGCCTCCGCCTGCATGCGCCTCGCCCTGGCCGACGCTGGGCTGGCCCCCACTGAGATCGACTACATCAACGCCCACGGCACGAGCACGCGGCTCAACGATGCCAGCGAGACCTCGGCAATCAAGACGGTCTTCGGCGAGCTTGCCTACAGCATTCCCATCTCCTCGACCAAATCGATGACGGGCCACCTGCTGGGCGCCGCCGGAGCCGTCGAGGCGATCTTCAGCATCCTCGCACTGAGAGAAGGCGTCATCCCCCCGACAATTAACTATCAGACGCCCGATCCGGCCTGCGATCTCGACTACGTGCCCAATCAGAGCCGGCCGGCGAAGATCCGGCGCGCACTCTCCAACTCCTTCGGCTTCGGCGGCCACAATGCCAGCGTGATCCTCAGCGAGCCACCGCCCAACGGAGACCGGTGATGCCCCGCTACGCCCACGTGACGGGCTGGGGCATGGCCGTGCCCGAGCTCATCCTCACCAACGCCGACCTGGCCAAGATGGTGGAAACGACCGACGAATGGATCGTCGAGCGCACCGGGATCCGCGAAAGGCATCTGGCCGATAAGCACGAATCGACGGCCACCCTGGCCGTGCAGGCCGCGCAGCGCGCGCTCGAGCGCACCGAGATCCGCCCCCGCGACCTCGGACTCATCATCGTCGCCACCTCCTCACCTGAGCACATCTTCCCGGCGACCGCCAGCATCGTCCAGGACCGACTCGGGGCCCGAACGGCCGGAGCTTTCGACCTGTCGGCCGCGTGCACGGGCTTCATCTTCGCGGTCAACATGGCCGCTCAGGCCATCCGCTCCGGCGCGCTGGAAAACGCTCTCGTCATCGGCGCCGAGACCCTCTCGCGCATCGTCAATTGGGACGACCGCTCCACCTGCATCCTCTTCGGCGACGGCGCCGGCGCTTTCGTCCTCCAGGCGAGCGAGAAACCCGGGGGCGTTCTTTCCTGCGTGATGCGCTCCGACGGATCGGGAGCCGATCTCCTCAGCGTTCCCGCCGGCGGGAGCCGGATCCCCACCACGATCGAGACCGTTCGCGGGAAGCTGCATGGAATTCACATGAACGGCCGGGAGGTGTTCCGGTTTGCCACCCGGGTGATGGCCTCAGCCACCCATGAGGCTGTGGAGCAGGCCGGCCTCCACCTGGATGATATCGAGCTGGTCGTGCCGCACCAGGCAAACCTTCGAATCATCGAGGCCGCAGCGCGCGGGCTACGCCTCCCTCTCAGCCGATTCATGATCAATATCGAACGCTACGGGAACACGTCCACCGCCTCCATCCCGATGGCCGTGACCGAGGCCGTGGAGGCCGGGCGTGTGCATCCGGGCGATCACCTCGTCCTGGTGGGGTTCGGCGCAGGGCTCACCTGGGGAGCCCTCACGCTGCAATGTGTGGCCCCGGAGCGTCCGGTGCCGACCCGCCGCCGCCGGCTCAGCTTGCTGCGCTCGGTCGTCGCCCGGCTTCGCTCCAGCCTGCGGCGGGTGGTGCGCTGGCTGGAGGGCTTGCTATGGGGGGCGGCCGCCCGCCGGCGCAGCGGAGACGACTCCGAGGGCTGAGCGAAAACAAAAACCGGCGGAGGGAGCTCTCCTCCTGCCGGCCTGTCTCAAACGCAATCACGGGTCTCGCTCAGGCCTTCTTGGCCGCCTCCGCCGTGGTGAGGAACTCCTCCACCATGTCGCGCAGGTACCTCTCCGGAACCGCGCCCACCTGGCGGTGGACCTCCACCCCGTTGGCGACGAAAAGCATCGTCGGGATTCCCTGCACCCCGTACTTGCCTGCGTTGATCGCATCCTGATCCGTGTCGACCTTGGCCACAATCAGACGGCCGGCGTATTCTCTGGCGATCTTCTCCAGCACAGGGGCCACCATCTTGCAGGGCACACACCAATCTGCCCAGAAATCGACGATGACAGGCAGCTCGGATTGAAGGACCGACTTCTCGAAAGCCGCGTCGGTGACGGGGATGGGCTGGGTCAGCATCCAGTTCTCCTCCGGCGGAAACTTGGCGAAATCATACCACGTCCGCCTCCCTCCCATGGTTGGGAGGTCTCTCCCCCCCCCGAGCCCCGCAGCCACCACCTACATCCGCCGACGCGTGGATCGTAAACCGCGTGCGGAGGTCGACGCCGGGCGGTTGGGTCGCGACGCGTTCCGCTCAGCGGACCCTTTCCGCCTGCACGGTTGTCCGCGGGCCGGATGTTATAATCCTCGTCGCAATCATGCCGTGCGTCGGGCGAGGATCGCCGCTGGTCATGAGCACCGATTCACTACTCTGCCCTGCATGCGGGCAGCCTGTCCACGAGGACTGGGAAAGCTGTGCCGCCTGCGGCGAGCCGCTCTCCCTGGCCTCACGCGTCATAGTCGACCGGGCAGGCCGGCCCGGGCCGCGGTGGCTCGATCGCTCCAGGCTGCGCGCGAGCGAACTCAAGGCCGAAGGCGAGCAGGGCTCACAAGCCCGCCTGGGATCCTTCCAGCAGATCGATGCCGTCCGTGAGGCGGAACAGTCGAGATCGGCGCGCGAACGAGCGAGAGAGGATCGCCAGGTGCTGGCTATCTCCGGCCTCGCAGGTGCCGTCTTCATTCTTCTCATCATCATCTTCGCCATCGCCAGCATTCCCTAAGTCATGAACGCCGAACGCTCCTACGAGGTCCAGCTCCCGGTGTTCGAGGGTCCTTTGGACCTTCTGCTCGATCTCATCGAGCGGGCAGAGCTGGATATCACCAAGGTTGCGCTCGCCCAGGTCACCGACCAATACCTGGCCTATCTCCGTCGGGCAGACCATCACGACCTCGACGATCTCGCTTCCTTCCTCGTGGTCGCCGCCCGGCTGCTGCAGATCAAGTCGGAAGCTCTCCTGCCGCGGCCGCCCGAGCGGGCCGTCGGGGAGGAGGACCCCGCCGAGGCGCTGGCGCGGCAATTGATCGCCTACAAGAAGTACAAGCAGATCGCCTTCCACCTCGCGGAGCGAGGCCGGCTGGGCTTACGCAGCTTCCTCCGCCTCGCGCCGCCCCCCACCATCGCGCCCATCCTCGACCTGGCCGGCCTCGGGCCCGACGACTTGCGTCGGGCCCTTGAGTCGGCGATGGCTCCGGGGCCGGAGGGCCCAGCCCTCGAGACCATCGTGCGCGCCCCGAAGGTGAGTCTCCGAGAGCAGATCCGGCTGATCATCTCGTCTATCCGCGCCCAGGGAAGGACGTCGTTCCAGCTTCTCCTGCGCAGGGTGCGCTCGAGGCTGGAGATCGTGGTGACCTTCCTGGCCGTGCTCGAGCTCATCAAGCTGCGCCGCGTCGCCGCTCAGCAGGAGGAGCTCTTCTCCGATATCGAGCTCGTCCCTTCGGAGACCTGGCGGGAAGATCAGGAGCTAGAATTCGAGCTGGAGTTCGACAAGTAGCGACCGCCGAGCAGGAGGGCCAACGAGGCGCCGGCCGTATCGATGCCCACGTCGGTGAGCGTGGAGCCGCGGCCTTCGACGAACGACTGATGATACTCATCGCTGAGGGAGAATAGGATCGCCATCAGCAGAGCCATTGCCCACCGATAGCGGTGAGTGAGGCGCGGTGGCAGCGCGTAGTAGTAGGCCAGACCCAGCAGGCCATACCCCAGTGCGTGCCCGCCTTTCTTCAACAGCAGGTCGAGCGGGCCGAAATCCGGCAGCGAATGCGCGGGCATGGAAGAGAGCGCGAAGATCGCCGCCATCATGACGAAGGCGGGGATCCAGCGCCCGAGGAGTCCCAGGGGAGACACGAAGGGATTCTACCATCCACGCCTTTGGCAGGAAGTCGGTGGCCAACCGTCTCGCAGGTGAGAGCTCGCCCTATCTTCTGCAGCATGCCCAGAATCCCGTGGAGTGGTCTCCCTGGGACGCGGAGGCGTTGGCCCGCGCCCGCGACCTGGACCGCCCCATCTTCCTCAGCATCGGCTACGCCTCGTGTCACTGGTGTCACGTGATGGCCCACGAATCGTTCGAAGAGCCGGCCATCGCCGCCCTGCTCAATGAGCACTTCGTCCCGATCAAAGTGGACCGCGAGGAAAGGCCGGACCTGGACGCGCTCTACATGGACGCCGTGACCGCGCTCACGGGCCAGGGAGGCTGGCCGCTCTCCGTCTTCCTCACCCCGGAGGGCAAGCCCTTCTACGGCGGCACCTACTTTCCCCCGACGCCCCATCACGGCCTCCCTTCCTTCCGCGACGTGCTGACCACGGTCGCCCGCGCCTGGCGCGAGACGCGCGAGAGCCTCAGCTCGACCGCGGACGAGCTGACGGCCCACGTGGCCTCCTCACCGGCCCTGCACTCGCCCGAGACCGCCCTCAACGCATCGGTCTTGGATCAGGCGGCTGAGGCGTTGCTCCGCGCCTACGACTGGACCCACGGCGGCTGGGGCGGTGCGCCGAAGTTCCCGCAGGCGATGGCGATTGAGCTCTTGCTGCGCCGCCACAGCCGGACAGGCGACCGGCTCGCTCTGGACATGGCCGTCCACGCCCTGCGGAGCATGGCCTGCGGCGGCATCTACGATCACCTGGCCGGGGGTTTCCACCGCTACGCCACCGACAGGCAATGGCGCATCCCCCACTTCGAGAAGATGCTCTACGACAACGCACTTCTGAGCCAGACCTACCTGCATGCCTGGCAGGTGACTCGCGACCCTCGATTCCGCGAAGTCGCCGAGGAGACCATCGACTACCTTCTGCGCGAGATGCGCCACCCCGAAGGCGGCATATACTCCGCCTTGGATGCAGATTCGGAAGGCGAGGAGGGCAAGGTCTACCTGTGGACCGTCGACGAGGTGACGCGTGTGCTCGGCCCTCTCGGACTGGCGGATCTGTTCATTGCGGCGTACGGCCTCACCCCGCAAGGCAACCTGGATGGACGAAACGTCCTCTACCGAGCGCTTGGGGACGTTGCTCTCGCCGAGCAATTCGGTTTCCAGGAGGCTGACGCCGCCCGAGGCCTGGGCCAAGCCCGCCGCGCCCTACGAGAGGCTCGCCAGTCACGCCGCAAGCCCGAGGCCGACGACAAGATCCTCACCGTGTGGAACGGGCTGGCCCTGGCGGCCATCTCCGACGCTGCCCGAAGCCTCTCACGAGATGACTACCTTCATGCGGCGCAAGACCTGGCGCAGTTCCTCCTTGGCAGGCTGGTATCCGACGGACGGCTGCACCGCTGCTGGAGAGCAGGCCGTGCTCATCCCCGCGGCTTCCTCGATGACCACGCCGCCCTCGGGCTCGGGTTGCTTGCCCTCTATCAGACGGACTTCGACCCTCGATGGTTCACCTCTGGCGTGCATCTGGCCCAGACGATCCTGGCGGATTTTCCCGACCCTGCCGGCGGCTTCTTCGACACCGCCACGGACCATGAGACGCTCATTGCTCGGCCGAAGACTCTCCAGGACCATGCGACGCCGAGCGGGAATGCCATGGCCGTTGAGCTCTTCCTCCGTCTTTGGGCACTCACCGAGGACGAGGGCTACCTCCAAGCCGCCGAGGCGCCGCTGCGGGCAATCCAGGATGACGCTGGCCGCCACCCAACCGCGTTTGCGGCCTGGCTCTGCGCGCTCGAGGTGGCCCTCGGGCCGCAGTCGCAACTGGCGCTCGCGGGGAGCCCGGCGGAGCCCGCCGTCCAAGCCTTCCTTGAGGTCGTCTGGCGAGAGTATCGGCCACGGCTCGTCGTCGCTGTGGGCAGCCGGGATGCTCCAGAGGCCCCGCAGCTGCTCAAGCAAAGAGAGAGGCTTCACGGAGAGGCCACGGCCTACCTCTGCCAGACGTTCGTCTGCAAGGCTCCCGCCACAAGCCCCGCGGAGCTCGAACGTCAGCTGAAGGAAGCTCCCCTCCGCGGGATGTAGCGACCCTCCACTTGCCTCTCTCGCTGTTCGTTGGGTCCAGCGATACAATTCACTCGGGAGAACGCCGCTCCCACGGCTTCGCCAACAGCCCACCACCTCCAGAGGCTCTTCCATGCTCCGGTTCAGGGCAAGGCAGTGGTTCCTGAGCCTCCCCTTCGCCACCGCGCTGAGGATCGGGGTCGCTGCCCTGATTGCGAGCGTCTTTCTGTATGGAGCCTGGCCCTGGCTGCCCATAGGGCGCGGTCGGCCGGCGAGAACGTTGGTGTTCTATGGGTTCAGTATCCTGGCCGAGGTCATGGATGACGGCGTCTTCCCCGCGTTCCAGGCCGAATGGGAGCGGCAGACCGGGGAGCACGTCGAGTTCGTGTCTTCGTTCTCCGGCTCAGGCACAATCACCAACCAGATGATCCTGGGAGTTCCGGCCGAGGTCGCCTTGCTCTCCCTCGAGCTGGACGCGCTGCGCCTCGAGCAGGCCGGGGTGATCCCCGGCCCGACCTGGAGGGACCTACCGTACGAGGGCGTGGTGAACCGCACACCCTTCATCATTCTCGTCCGTCCCGGCAACCCGCTGGGGATTCACGACTTCTCCGACCTCGCCCGCCCGGGCGTGGCGATCGTCCATCCGGATCCACTCACCTCGGGCGGGGCGCAATGGGCGATCCTGGCCGAGTATGGCTCGGCGCTTCGCACGACGGGGGACGAAGAGCTCGCGTTCGAGCAGCTGCTCGGAATCTGGCGAAACGTTGTCGCTCAAGCGGCCTCTGCCCGGGCGGCGCGCACTCAGTTCGAGAGCGGATTCGGGGATGCGCTGATCACGTATGAGCAGGAGGTCCTCACCGATCTGGCCTCGGGTCGCCTGGAAGCGGAGATCGTCTATCCTCATAGCACGATCCTCAGCGAACACACGCTGGTCGTCTTGGAGCGCAATATCGCCCCGGAGGAGGAGAACTTCGTGAATGCGTTTGTCGGCTTCCTCTGGAGCGAGCCGGCCCAGGCGATCTTCGTGGAGTACGGCTTTCGAAGCGTGCTGCCGGAATTGGACGAGGCGAATCCCAGCCTGGCTTCGATCGAAGATCCTTTTACCGTGGCCGACCTGGGGGGATGGGCTCTGGCGAGGCAACAGATCATCGATGGCGTATGGAAGGCGCGCGTCTTGCCGGAGGTGGGCCGATGACGGCCTCGTCGCCGATGGGACGGCCTCGCAAGCCGTCAATGCTTCCCGTCTATCTGCTTGTCGCCGCCCTGCTGCCCCTCTTGCTCATGCCGTTGGCTGCGGTCTACGTCTTCGCCGGACGAGGCGGGCTGAGCGCGTTCGTCAATGCCGTCACCCAGCCCGACGCCCAGTTCGCTCTCCGATTCTCGATCCTGATGGCCTTCGCCACCGCCGCCGTCAACGGCGTCTTGGGGACCTTCTCCGCCTACGTCCTCTCAAAGTTCCGCTTCCGGGGCCGTGAAGCCCTCAATGTGATCGTCAATCTGCCCGTCGCCATCCCGACCGTGGTCGTGGGGACGTCCTTGCTCCTTCTGTGGGGGCCGATCGGGATCCTCGGCCGCGTGCTCGATCCTCTTGGGATCCAGCCGATGTTCGCGCCCGCCGGCGTCTTGCTCGCTCACCTGTTTGTCACATTCCCCTACATGCTCGGCGCGGTCAAGCCGGTGCTCGATGAGCTGGAGGTCACCTACGAGGAGGCGGCCTACACCATCGGCGCCAGCCGCTGGCAAACGTTCCGGCACGTCATCCTGCCTGCCCTGCGCGGCGGGCTCTTTTCCGGTACGCTGCTCACCTTCGCCCACTCGATGGGCGAGTTCGGCGCAACTGTCCTGGTGAGCGGCAACCTGCGACTGCGAACTCAGACGGCGCCCCTCTACATCTTCGCTCAGTTCGAAGCTGGAAACGTGGAGAATGCCAACGCCGTCGCGGCGGTGCTCGCCACGCTTTCCTTTGTCCTTTTCTTCCTGCTGCTGCGCGTGACGCAGCGTTCCGCTCCGAGGGCCGGCTGATGTCGATCCTGCTGAGCGATCTGACCAAACGCTTCGGCGACCACGCCGTGGTCAGCCGGGTGAACCTTCAAATCGAAGACGGGGAGCTTTTCGTCCTGCTGGGAAGCAGCGGCAGCGGGAAGAGCACGATTTTGCGGATGATCGCCGGCCTCACTCCGCCGGACGAAGGGCGCATCCTCCTGCACGGGCGAGACGTCACCTATCTGCCCCCTCAGGCCCGCGGGACCGGTTTCGTCTTCCAGAACTACTCCAACTTCCGGCACATGAGCGCGGCACACAATATCGAGTTTGGCTTGCGCATCCGCAAGGTCTCAAGGTCCGAGCGGCGCCAGCGGAGCGAAGAGCTTCTGGATCTCGTCGGGATGTCGGGTTTGGGGCGACGCTACCCCGACCAGCTCTCCGGCGGGCAGCAACAGCGCGTGGCCATCGCCCGCGCCCTGGCCTACCAACCGGCCGTCCTGCTGCTCGACGAGCCCTTCGGCGCGCTGGACGTGAAGATCCGAACCCAGCTCCGCGAAAGCCTGAAATCGGTGCAGCGCAGGCTGCGGGTAACGACGATCCTCGTCACCAACGACCAGGAGGAGGCGTTCGAGCTGGCCGATCGCATCGGCGTGGTCGATCGGGGCCTTCTCGTCGAGGTCGGGACCCCCCAGGACCTCTACTATCGGCCGAGCAGCGAGTATTCAGCCACCTTCATCGGGGGCGGGAATGTCCTGGTTGGCCGGGCCGAAGGGGGCGCGATCCGTCTCGGTGCGGCCTCATTCCCGCTGCGCTCGGGGGATCCGCATCACGATGAGGGGGCGCCGGTCCGGGTTCTCTTCC
>DATEAV010000176.1:0-6104 GCA_035288185.1 Anaerolineales bacterium
GTGAGCGTTGAGGGCCTGGCTGGGTTTTCCGAGGAGCACCGGGCCCGCTGGTGAGGCGCCCGTCGCCCATGAGCGTTCTCCGCCGACTCGCCTCCGCCAAGGCCCGCCGAGACGAAGCGCCTAACAAAGAGCTTGCCAAAGACCTCGCCAGGCGAAAAGACCGGGCCGCCATCGGCGAGCTCGCCGCCAACCTGAAGAGCCCGGACCCTGATATCCAGAGCGATTGCGTGAAGGTGTTGTACGAAACCGGATTCCTCGATCCGGAATTGATTGCCGATTACGCCGGCGAATTCCTCGGACTTCTCGGCAGCCAGAACAACCGCATGGTGCGGGGAGGGATGATCGCCCTGGCATGCATTGCGCCGCTACGGGCCGCCCTTCTCTACGCCAACATCGAGACCATTAAGGCCGCCATGCGGTCTGGATCCGTCATCACGATCGACAACGCCGTCAAGGTGATCGCGGGAGTGGCGGCGGCCAAGAAGGCCTACAGCGCGAGCCTCTTCCCGATTCTCCTCACCCACCTGCGCACCTGCAGGCCGAAGGAGATCCCGCAGCACGCAGAGAGCGCCCTTCCAGCCGTCAACCGAGACAACCAGGAAGAGTTCCTGGCCGTTCTTCGCGGGCGTGCTGGAGATCTGACGCCCTCGCAGGCAGCCCGGGTTCAGAGGATCATCCGGCGGCTGGAGAAGGGGTAGGGCCAGTTCCCGGCTCGGCGCCAGAAACCCCGTCGCGTCTGCGCGCCTTTCCACCTCATTGTCGAAGCACGCACAGGGCTTGGCGCGCTCTGTGTCGGCCCGAAGGGCGGGAGAACGGACGGCACGCCAGGGCCCGGTACCCGCCAGGATGATCGGGCGTGCCAGGCATGCCGATCGCCTATCTCGCCGGCCGGCGGCAAAGGATGCCGCAACCGCCGGAGACACCACGCCGCGGAGGGAACGCCATACCTCCGCCCGGGAGGCCATCTTGACGCCGAGGCATAAGAGGCAAAGCTCGGGGAGCAGGCGGGAGGACATTCTCGTCACTTCCCGCGGCCCAGTCCGCATCCGTCCTGCGCTCCTATCGGATTCATCCTCCTTCCGTGCCCTGCGCCTCGAGGCGCTGAAGAACCATCCGGAGGCTTTCGCCGCCGCGTACGAATCCGAGGCCGCCGAACCGGACGAGTATTGGGTCAGGCGCCTGCCGCGGGAGGAGGCTGATTCCACCGGGGCGCTCTACTTCGCCGAGTCGGCTGAGGCGCTGGTGGGAATGGCCGGAATCTGGCGCAGGGATGGCAGGAAAGTCCACCACTCCGGAATAGTCTGGGGAGTCTACGTCCGCCCTGAGTGGCGCGGATTGCGCATCGGCGAGAAGCTCGTCACGGCCTGCGTGGGCTGGGCCCGGCGCCATCGGCTTCGCATGGTCCGCCTGGCGACGATGGCGGCCAACCAGTCGGCGGTCCGCTGTTACGAGCGGTGCGGCTTCGCGCCCTACGGGCTAGAACCTGAGGCCATCTACTACGGCGGCGTTGCCTACGACGATCTCCTGATGGCGCTTCGGATCAGCGGCCAAGCGGGCTAGCTCCTCGAATTAGGGCACTCGTGCGCCGTCAGTGTGCGACCGGCGCCCACAACCGGGCCTCTACGGGCATGGAGTGCAATCGCGTGCGGGATTTCAGGCGTGCCAGAGCTTGAGATCGACGCGGCGGATGTGGCGGGGCCTTGGCGGAGGAACCTGGCCCATTGGCACAATCTGGAGCCGATGCCTTTAGCGCCTCACGCCCCGGAACGAGAGCCCCTCCGGCGGAACAACGAGGGCACCTCCCGCGCCTCGGGGGCGCCCAGGAGCAAAGCCGCCCCCCAGAAGACCAGCCCCCCGACGATCACGCCTCCAAGCCCCACAAAGAAGACCGAGCGCCCCGCTCCAACCGCAACCCAGCCCCAGAGCGAGAGGGTCGTCACGGCCGCAGCCCCCAGAGTAGCCAGGACGCCACGGCCCGCCTCTGTCCAGCTCAGGCCGCCCAGACGCCGCCGGATCAGGATGAGGAGAACCACGCATTCGATCGCCGTCGCCAGCGAGTTGGCCAGCGCCAGGCCGCCGTGCGGCGCCCAGCCGATGCGAACGAAGAGGCTGGAAAAGGCCAGGCTAAGGACGATGTTGAGAGACATCGCCGTCGCGCCCACGAGCACGGGAGTCCGCGTGTCGTGCAAGGCGTAGAAAGCCCGGGCGACGATCTCCAGCAGCGAATGGCCCACCAGCCCGGCGGCGTACCAGAGGAGCGCCCAGGCCACCTGCTCAGTAGACGAGGCGCCAAACGCCCCCCGCTGGTAGAGCAGAGCCACGAGCGGCTCCCGCAGCAGGATCAGCCCCAGGCTCGCCGGCAAAGAGAGGAACAACACTCCCCGCAGGGTCCGGACGAGCGAGAGGCGCATCGCCCCCACCTCGCCTCGCGCCACCTGCGCGGAGAAGGTCGGCAGCGCGGCGATCGCCAACGCCTGGGCGATCAACCCCTGCGGCATCATCATCAGGGTGAAGGCCAGGTTGATTGCCGTCAGGCTTCCTTCCGGCTGCCCCGAGGCCAGGATCGTATTGACCAGGAAGTTCACCTGGACCACGGCGACTCCGACAACCCGCGGGGCCATCAGGATGGCCACCCGGCGCACGGCCGGGTTGCTCAATCCCAGGCTGGCGTAGTAGGTCGCCCGGCGACCTCGCAGGCCCGGCAACTGGACCGCCAGGTGCAACGCCGCCCCCAGCACAGCCCCCCATGCCAGGCCGTGGATCCCGCCGCGCGGCACAAAGACCAAGACGCCGAGGATCAAGCCCAGGGGATAGAGCGCCGGCGCCAGCGCGGGCAGCAGGAAGTGCTGGTGCGCATTGAGGATCCCCATGAGCAGCCCGCTCAGCCCAAAAACCACCGACCCCAACAGCAAGATGCGCAGGAGGTCCGCCGTGAGGGCCGCCTGATCGGGCGGGAAAAACGGCGCCACAAGATGCTGCACGATCCACGGCGCCGCCAGAGCGGCGAGCCCCGCCACCGACCCGAGCCCGAGGATGAGCAGGTTGGTCATCGCCGAGGCGAGGCGCCACGCCCCCTCGCGCTCGCCGCGAGTGAGAAACCCAACGAAGGTTGGGACAAAGGCAGAAGCGAGCGCCCCACCGGCCATTAGGTTGAAGAGGATCTCGGGGAGGCGATTGGCGGCGTAGAACGCGTCGAGCGTGGCGGAGGTGCCGAAAACCCGAGTGACCAGGATCTGCTGCGCGACGCCGGCGAGCTTGGCGACGGCAAAGGCCGCCATCACCACCATGGCGGCCCGGGCGATCTGGCGGTCGGGCGAGACGGTTGCCGTTTCCACGGACCGCGATTATAGCCGGGGGCGCGGAAGCAAATTGAGAGGCACCACGTTCGTCGCTTCACATCCGAGCACTGATCAGTCTCCTTGAATTTCCCTCCGTGCCCGCATCAGGAGGGTGTGAATATCCCTGTAGGTGGCCTCCGTGCGCCGGGCCACCCTGCACACAAAGACGACAATCTCATCATCGAAGACGGCAAAGATGATGCGATACTCGCCAACGCGGATCCGATAGAGCTCCTCGTCAAGCTGGAGACAGCCCTCCGGCCGTGGAGCGTCCCCTAGAGCGCGCATCACGGCGACGAGGCGCGCTCGTGGACCAGGGGGGATCTTGCGAAGCTGTTTCTCGACGTCCTTGTGGAGGCGCAGCCTGTAGCTCATCCTCACATGCCGAGACTGGAGAACACTTCCTCAGCATCGACGGCCACGTTGCGGTCTCGCCGATACTCTGAAACGGCCTTGCGGCCCTCGACAATATCCTCGAGCAACTCGAGGCGCTCTAGGATGGCCTCGAAAACGTCCGGCTCGACGAGGACCGCGGCCGGACGACTCCGAGATAGGACCAAAATGGGCCCTTCCTCCAGCCGGGTAAGGAGAGAGGCGAGATCAGAGCGCAGTTCGCTGACGGTCGTTGTCCGATACACAGAAACCACCTCCTACGCGATCGTCCTCCGGCTTGGCGTCACTGGAGGTACTGAAAATGTTGAAACCGAACGTACTTTCAGACGTACGTATAATAGAACGGATGGGGCAGACAGTCAAGCCCAAGTTGCCCTGCTACGGCCTCGCCGACAGAGCGGGCGCGAGCGAGCCAGGTGTCCGGCGGCTCGGTCCCCCCTCTCGAGGCGGGGCGGGAGATCCGCTACCCCTGGCACAGGCGGAGGAACTGTGGCACGATTTCTCCCGGCGATCGGCCGATCGGTGTGGAAATGACCGACGGGCCTGCCGGCCCGTCCTACGTTGGGGTGATGCCATGATCCGGATCCTTTACCGACCCCAAGACAAGCCGTCCCGCTTTGATCTTGCGCCGCAGGAAGTACCCGCAGCGCTGGCGGACCCCCAAGGCCTGGTCTGGATGGATTTCCAGGCCGAGCCCCCCGAGGTCTGTGAGCCCATCCTCCGCCAGACCTTCGGCTTTCATCCTCTGGCCGTTGATGACGCCCTTCAGGAATCTCACGTCCCCAAGGTGGATGACTGGGGGGAGTACGTCTACCTGGTCTTGCCGGCGATCGTGCTCGGAGGCGGCGGTGAGCCGCACATCGAAATCCTAGAGCTCGACGCCTTCCTTGGGTCGAACTACCTCGTCACGCACCACGACCAACCCATCGCCGTCGTCGACCGGGTCTGGTCGTCGTGCCAGCGGGACGAGCGTCATCTGGAGGGGGACGTCGACCACGTCCTCTACAGACTGGTCGATGAGCTGGCGGCCTCGTATATGGCCGTGATCGAACAACTGGATGACGCCATCGAGCTCGTCGAGGACGAGGTCTTCGACAAGCCCACGACCTCGACGCTGCAACGGATCTTCGCCCTCAAGCGGGCTCTCATCCAGCTCCGGAGAATCATCGTCCCCCAGCGCGAAGTGCTCAACCGGCTTGCCCGCGGCGACTACGCCGTGGTCGACGCCAAGGATCGGGTGTTCTTTCGCGACGTCTACGACCACCTTGTGCGCATGCACGACATCACCGAGAGCATGCGGGATCTGGTGGCGGGGTCCCTCGACACCTACCTCTCGGTGATCAACAACCGCATGAACGACATCATGAAGACCCTCACGATCATCACCACTCTCTTCATGCCCCTCACGTTCCTCACCGGCTTTTTCGGGATGAACTTCTTCGGCCCATCCGCCCGTCTCGACGCCTGGACCGGCGTGCCGGCCCTGGTGATCACGTTGCTGATCCTCCTCGCCACCCCGCTCGCCATGTACTTCTGGATGAAGCGGCAGGGCTGGAGTCGGGGGTGGAACCAGGGCGCGCGACGCTAGGCTCACCGCAGAGATCGCGGAGCACGCAGAGAACATTCAAGGATCTCTGCGTGGTCTGCGATCTCGGCGGTATATGCTCTCCGGAGGGTCGACCCCCTCGTCAATGCGTAGGGGCGCACGGTCGAAGATCCCGGAGTTCTTCCGGGGCCGTGCGCCCCTACGGATGCGGATGGGATCCCGCTTTTGAGACCGTAGGGGCGACCCGGCGGGTCGCCCCTACGCATCAGCGCGACATAGCCCAAGGCCGTTCAGCGCAGCGCGTACACTGCCGTCACCTGGACTGTCACCTCGGTCGTGCCCGGCGAGATCGGCACGCCTCCTCCACCGCCTCCCAGGCCAAACTCCCCGTAGTAGGGGATCGGCCCGCTTACCCCGCCGGTGCTGATCGACACCAGCTCACCGAGGGTTGCGCCGGCCGCAGTCGCCAGCATCTCCGCCCGCTGGCGCGCGTCTTCCACGGCTTCCTGGCGAGCCTCGTCCTCAGCCTGGGATGGATCATCGACGCTGAAGCTCACGCCGGAGATCGAGTTGGCGCCGGCGTCCACCGCCGCCTCAAGCAGGTCGCCCAGCTTGCTCGTGTCGCGCAAGGTGACGGTGATCGTGTTGTCCACCCAGTAAGTGACCTCGCCGGTCACATTGCCAAACTCGTCGTATTGCTGCTGGGTGGAGACGTAGAAGTAGGTGGTCCGCATATCCTCGGGAGCCACGCCCAGCTCGCCGGCCGCAGCCTGGACCGCAGAAGCCGCGTCGTTGTTTTGCGCCACGGCGCGAGCGATGTCGGGCCC
>DATEAV010000177.1:0-8358 GCA_035288185.1 Anaerolineales bacterium
CTCAACGGCACCAGCTACAGTCGCCTGGTCCACGGCCTGAAGGCCGCCGGCATCCGCCTCAACCGGAAGATGCTCGCCGATCTCGCAGTCCGTGAGCCGCAGGCCTTCTCCGTCGTCGTCCAGATGGCCAAAGGCTGAGGCTTCCCGGACGAACATCATTAAGCTCCCGGAGCCTGGGAGGCTCCGGGAGCTTTTTTTCGTTGTGGGCTGGACTCGATTGGTTCCGCTTCGCATCCGGCGGGGCCATCCCGTCCGTGCGCCAGGTTACCCGGCGAGTTGCGGATGGTTTGGCTTCAACCAAGTTAGGACGATCTAGCGAAATGCGGCCACCTCACCCAGGAGCCCCTCCACCTCCGTCTCCGACGTCCCGCCCGTGCGATCGTACGCGCTGAGATTGCGCTTCATACGGCACGTGTCGAAGTAGTCCGCCAGGGTCGGCGAATTCGTCTCCCATCACAAGAGGCAGTGCCACGAAGGTTGTCTGGTGGTGGCCGGTTCCTTCCGTCCTAAACCCCGAGGCGTACAGCGGAATGGTCGCCAGGGCGACAGCCGCTTCATAGGCGATCATGAAGCGGCGATCCGTGGACAAGCCGGCGATGCTCGCGTCCACCAGATCGCGCTCAGCCAGTCGAAGCAGATCGTCAAGTTCCCTTCGGCTGGTCCGGTGTGGCCGCAAGCGTCCCTGGGCTCGCAAGTCGTTCAAGGTCATCTTGCCCCCCTATGAGAAAGGTCTTCGGTTCTTTCAGCACCGAACGCAGGAAGTGATCCCCTTGGGCTAGCCTACTCCTGAACTCGGCTTCGGTCATGACTACAGGGTTGATCTCGCGGGTGAGGCGTTTGCGTGCCGGCCCTAACGCCCGGGTTAGTGCTCGCCCGCTGATATCACCGATGACCAGGAGATCGATGTCGCTGGCCGCAGTGTCCTCTCCCCGCGCATACGAGCCAAACAAGAAAGCCAGCGCGATCTCGCCCGGGGCCCGGCGCACGTGCGCCTCGAGCAGAGCCCCAAGTCCCGCCGTCTTCACCAGGAGAGCCCTGAGTTCGGGGAAGACTGGGCTCTGTCTGTTCGCCTGGACGTACTTGCGATTGCCCTCGACCGTGGACTGTAGAAGGCTTGCACGCTCAAGCCGATCCAGTTCACGCTGCACAGCCTGCACAGGTTGCTGCGCCAAAGTCGCGATTTCCCGAAGATAGTATCGGTCTCCTGCGTTGAGAAAGAGGAGCTTCAGGATAGCGATCCGGGCTTGTGAAGTGAAGAGAGCCCTTAATAGGGAATCGGCCTGTATACTTTTTGTGGTCATTCGCATACAGAATGTATACAGGAAGTCGCCGGCGGTCAAGATGTCGTCGGGGCACACGCGAGGCTGGGAGAGACCCTCATCCCCTGGCCATCTGATAAGGCCGTCTGGCCCTCGTGACGCCTTCGCGGAGCCTGCTGGCCGAGGTGCGCCGCTACTGCCCGCCGCTTACCGAACACACTCCGTTCAGTGTGATGCTGAGCGAGTAGCCCCCGCTTGCGGCATCCCGGTTGAACCGGAAGTCGAGCCTGGCCGTTTCGCCCGCGGCGATGCTGCGGCTGGCCCCGGAACGCCAACTTCCTGTGATGTCCGTCGGCGGTGAATGGTCCCCACGATCCCAGATGGTGTCGTCTCGCAACTCGACGCGGTCGAGATCATCGTTTGCGGATGGCCAGTCCAGATGCAGTGCGCTGATGGTGATCGTTGCCGCGCCCTGGTTCGTCACCACCCAGCGGGCCTCCCTCCCCTGGACCCCATCGGCTGAGAGCACCGTGTTCGCGCAGACGTCCGGGGTCGCCGAAGGCGCCGGGGGCAGAGCCGAGGTGGATGTCGGGGTTGGTGCCGAGGTCAGGGAAGCAGTTGGCGTGGCACTTGGCGCTCCGGACAGAGGGATCGTTTCGGTGGTTGGGGGCGGAGTCGACGTCCAGACAGGGAGCGATGGCTGGGTGGGGTCGGAGCCGGGCTGGGTGATCTCGACGCGCGTCGCTGTGGGGGGCGACGGGGTCGGGTTCGATGGAGGGGCAGAGGTTGGAAGGACGGTGGACGTCCATTGAGGCGTCGGGCCGCCGGCCGGCGGCGTCCCAGCGATCGCGGTAAGGGTGAGAAGAACGGCCGTCTGCATCTCCTCCGCGCTCAGGCGCGAGCCGTCGGTGGCCGCCATCTGGGTGGAGAGAGATTGGATGGTGGCCGCCAGCGACGTCAGCTGAGGCTCGCTGCCAACCGGGAGCCCCGCGACGGGAGTCCCCGAGGCGCCGCCGGGGAGCAAACGGGCCAGAGCCGGCGAGACCCACGCGCACACCAGAAAGAGAAGCAGGAGGGCTGCCAACGAGGCCAGGCGCCGGCGCCGGCTCCACCCTCGGCTGCCCAGTGCCGGGCCGAGCGGCAAGGTCACGTCGGGCGGCGGGAGCTCGATGCGCGGCGCAGGGTTCGAAGCCGGATCGACCGCGTAGGCCAGTGCGGCCTTGAAGGCCTTGTTCATCTCGCCGACCGACTCGAACCGGTATTTCGGATCCTTAGCCGTCGCCTTGAGGATCACGTGCTCAATCGTCTCGGGGACGCGCGGGTTGATCGCTCGAGGACTTGGCACGGGCTCCTGGATGTGTTTGATCACGACGGCCATCGGCGTCTCGGCGTCAAATGGGAGGTCGCCCGTGGCCAGCTCAAAGAGGATGATGCCCAGCGAGTATTGGTCGGACCGGCCGTCGACCTCGTCGCCCCGCGCCTGCTCCGGCGAGATGTAGGACGGCGTCCCCAACATGGCGGACCCTGTCAGGCTGATCGAGGCGTCCTGGATTTGCGCCAGGCCGAAGTCGGTGAGCAGAGCGTTGCCTTCTTGATCGAGCAGAATGTTGGAAGGCTTGATGTCCCGGTGAACCACCCCGTGGCTGTGAGCGAAATCGAGCGCCGCGGATAGCTGCTCGAGAAGCCGGGTGCACTCCTCCAGGCTCAGCCGGCTGCGCCGCAGTCGGTCGGCCAGGGTGCCCACCCGGATGAATGGCATCACCAGGTAGGCATGGCCGTCGGATTCGCCATAATCCCAGACAGGCACGATATTCGGATGGGAAAGCTGGGAGACAAGCTCCGCCTCGCGCCGGAAACGCCGGCTGAAACGGGACTCGCCGGCCAGCTCCGAGGAAAGCACCTTCAGCGCGACGAGGCGATCCGCCTGAGGATCGTAGGCCTTGTATACCGAGGCCATCCCCCCGCGGCCGACCTGCGAGAGCAGGTGGTAGCGCCCCAAATCCTTTCCCGCCAGACTGGACAACGCGCCCCTTCCCGGCTTACCCCTCGATCGGCGGCAAGTCCGTCTACAGCAAAGCTTGCCCACACAGGCCATTGGCCCGGCGGCATCTCTCCATCACAGTATAGGTCCTCTGGCCTCGCCCGGGCCTTACAGCCCCCTTGCACACCGACCCTGTGCGCAAGCCTACGACGGGCAAAGGCGGGCCCTGTGCCTCGCCACACCGACCGTGGGTGCCGAGGCGGGATCCATCGTTGATGCTACAATCCCTCTAGATAACGTCCTTCGAGGGAAAATGTGACACGCGTCGTGGTGGAGCAGCCCCTCGCGGGGGGGCGCACGCTCCGCCTTGTCTATGGCGATCTCACCGAGGAGCACGTCGACGCTATTGTCAACGCCGCCAACGCCCACCTCGCTCACGGCGGCGGCGTGGCCGGCGCGATCGTGCGCCGCGGCGGGCGGGAAGTCCAGGTGGAGAGTGATGCCTGGGTGCGGGAGCATGGCCCCGCCACGCACGACCGGCCGGCCCTCACCGGCGCCGGCCGCCTCCCTTGCCGCAACGTCATCCACGCCGTCGGGCCCGTCTGGGGAGAAGGGGACGAAGACGCCAAGCTCCTCGCCGCAGTCACCGGAGCCCTGGCCCTCGCCAGCGAACACAAGCTCGAGAGCCTGGCCATGCCCGCCATCTCCACCGGCATTTTCGGTTTCCCCAAAGAGAGCGGCGCCCGCGTGATCCTTGAGGCGATCCTTTCCTTTCTCGCCTCCCAGCCGACGAGCTCGCTGCGTGACATCCATATCACCCTGATCGATGAGCCGTCCGTCGCCGTCTTCGCGGAGGAGCTCCGCCGGCGCTGGCCGGCGCAGAACGAATGACCGCGGTAACCCGCCCTGCCCCTAGGAATCTCTGCGCTCTCCGCGTTCCACTTGCCCCGAACGCACACCTGCCCCCCCGCACCTGTGGTTCGGGGCAGGTGTGCCGTCTCGCACCGGCGTGCCGCCGGGCTTCGCGGCACGAACGGTGGCGGGCGGTGCCAGGGAGTGCCGGGGCACCTGCCCCGGATGCACGTGCCGCGGCACCTGCCCCGGATGCACGTGCCGGGGCCCACGGTGAAATCTGCCCTCCCCGATGATCACCTCCACAGCCAATCCGAAAGTGAAATGGGTGCGTGCCCTCCAGCTGAAGCGCAAGGCGCGCGAGGAGGAGCGGCTCTTCGTCGTCGAGGGGATTCGTCTGGCGCGGGAAGCCGTCGCCGCGGGCGTTCCGGCCCGCCTGGTGATGCACACGGAAACGCTCGACGCCCGCGGCCGCGGCCTAGCCAACAGCCTGGCGCGCCTGGGGGCGGAGGTCGAGCTCGTCTCCGAGTCCGTCATGGCAGCCTGCTCCGACACCGACACACCCCCCGGCCTGCTCGCCGTTGTTGAGAGGCCGGATCTCCCATTCCCACAGGCCCTCACCCTGGCGCTGGTGGCCGATGGGCTGGCGGATCCCGGCAACCTGGGTACGACGCTCCGCACCGCTCTCGCCGCCGGCGCTCAAGCGTTCTTCCTCGCCGGTGATACGGTCGACCCCTTCAATCCCAAGGTTGTTCGCGGGGCGATGGGGGCCCATTTCCACATCCCTATCCGCAAGCTGGCTGCCGGCGAGGCCGCCGCCGCGCTCGCCGGCCTCCATGTCTGGCTCGCCGAGGCGGCCGAAGGCGGAATCCCGTACTACGCCGTGGATTGGCGCGCCCCCTCCGCCGTGATCATCGGCAGTGAGGCCGGAGGGCCCGGCGCCCTCACCCGCGAGCTCGCCGCCGACCGGACCCACATCCCGATCTCCCCGGCAAGCGAATCCCTGAACGCCGCCGTCGCCGCCGCCGTGATCCTGTTTGAAATCGCCCGCCAGAGAGGCTCGCCGTGAACATCCGTGCCCTCACGGGCTTCGTCGACCCGGGCTGGCCGCTCGACCCCCAGCGGATCTCCGATCTTGCCGCCTGCCTGACGTCGGCTCGACGGGAGCTGGCCGAGGCCGGCTACCCGGTGCAGTCGCTCCGACTGGCCACGCCCCCTCCGGCCGAATTCTCCCGGCCCGTGCCCGCCTCGGCTCTGGCGGCCCTGGCCCGGCAGTTGGAAGCGGAATGTTTTGTCCACGGGATCGACTACGCCGCGATCGGCCCTGCCCTTCCGGACGACGCAGCCGGATTCGCGGCCATTCCGGAAGTGCTGGCCTCGACCGAGAACGTCTTCGCTTCAGGCCTTTTCGCCGATCCGGAGATCGGCCTCTCCCTCGCCGCGGCACGCGCCTGCGCCCAGGTGATCTGCGATACTTCGACGATCAGCCCCGACGGCTTCGCCAACCTGCGTTTCGCGGCACTGGCCAACGTGCCCGCCGGCGCGCCCTTCTTCCCCGCCGCCTATCATCGCGGCGGCCCGCCCGCCCTCGCCGTGGCCACCGAAGCCGCCGAGCTCGCCGTCGACGCGCTGCGCGATGTCCCCTCCCTGGCAACGGCCCGCCGGCGCCTGGTGAGCATGGTCGAGGCTCACGCCGCCGCCATCACCCGCTTCACGCAGCGCGTCACCACCGAGCGGGAAGTCCACTTCCTGGGAATCGATTTCTCTCTCGCTCCCTATCCCGAGCACGCCCGCTCGCTCGGCACGGCGCTGGAATCCTTGGGCCTCCCCGCGGCGGGGCTCGCCGGCACCGTCGCCGCCGCCGCCTTCCTCACCGATTGTCTCGACCAGGCGCAGTTCCTCCGCACCGGTTTCTGCGGCCTGCTGCTGCCTCCGCTCGAAGACGATACGCTGGCCGCCCGCGCCGCCGATGGCAGCCTCACCGCCACCGATCTCCTCCTCTGCTCAGCCGTCTGCGGCACCGGCCTCGACACGCTGCCTCTCCCGGGCGACACCACCGTCGGCCAGGTCTCCGCGCTTCTCCTCGACCTGGGCGCTTTGGCCCTCCGCCTCGATAAGCCGCTCACCGCCCGCTTGATGCCGATCCCCGGCAAATCCGCCGGCGATGAGGTGCACTTCGACTTTCCCTACTTTGCCGACAGCCGGGTGATGACTCTGCGGGCGCGCTCGCTCTCGGGGCTCCTCGCCGCAGACGCAAACCTCGACCTCCGGCCTCGCCGGCCGTAGCTGCCCGCGTTCTCCTTGCCGCCGCGCCGCGGGGCCGTTAGAATGCTTCTTTCCGATGGATCTCCTTGAAGGCCTGAACCCACAGCAGCGCCAGGCCGTCACCGCGCCTCCCGGGCCGGTGCTCGTTTTGGCCGGGCCCGGTTCCGGCAAGACGCGCGTCCTCACCCATCGTCTTGCCTATCTGGTGCGCCACCTCGGCGCCTCCCCGGCGGAGATCATGGCCGTCACGTTCACCAACAAGGCGGCGCGGGAGATGACCAGCCGCGTCGGATCGCTGCTCGGCGGAGCCCTCTCCGGCGTGAGCCTCGGCACCTTCCATGCGCTGTGCGCGCGCATCCTCCGCCGCGAGGCCTCCCTCCTTCCCTTCAACCGCGACTTCGTGATCTTCGATGAGTCCGATCAAGAAGCCTTGGTGCGCCAGGCGCTTAAGGCCCTCAACCTCGACCCGAAGCAGGTCCAGCCGGGCAAGGTGTTGGGAGCGATCTCCTCGGCCAAGAACGAGCTCCTTGAGCCGTCCGCGGTCACCGGCGGGTCGTACTTCGGCGAGATCACCCGCCGGGCCTACGAGCGCTATCAGGGCCTGCTCCTGGAGAACAACGCGCTCGATTTCGACGATCTCCTCCTCTGGACGGTCCGCCTGCTGCGCGAGCAGTCGGAGGTGCGGGCTGCCTACCAGCGGCGCTATGCCCACCTCCTTGTCGACGAGTTTCAAGACACCAACACCGCGCAGTATGAGCTCCTGCGCCTGCTGGCGCGGCCGGAGCCCGATCTCTTCGTCGTCGGCGACCCGGATCAATCGATCTACCGCTGGCGTGGCGCCGACTACCGCAACGTGCAGCGATTCGAAAAGGATTACCCCGAGGCCCGCGTCATCCTGCTCGAGCAGAACTACCGCTCCACCCAGATCATCCTCGACGCCGCCATGGCCGTCATCGACCGGCAATCCGGCCGGCACCGTAAGAGCCTCTTCACCGATCGCGGCTCCGGCCTCCTGATCACCTACCACGAGGCCTACGACGAAGCGGACGAGGCTCGTTACGTCGTGGACACCATCGCCGGCCTCACCCTTGCAGGAGAGGCCGAGCCCGGCGATTGCACCGTGATGTACCGGACCAACGCACAGTCGCGCGCGCTTGAGGAAGCCTTCTTCCAGGCCGGCTTGCCCTACCGCCTGGTCGGCGCCCAGCGCTTTTACGGTCGGCGCGAGGTGAAAGACCTGATCGCCTACCTTCGCCTGATCCAGAACCCCGACGACCAGGTGAGCCTGCTGCGCGTCCTCAACACCCCGCCGCGCGGCCTCGGCGACAAGGCGGTGGAAACGTTGTTCTTCGTGGCCGAGCGGGCCTCCCTTCCGCCCGGCCGCTTGATCCTCGACCTCGCCCAAGGGGACCGCTCGGAGCATGCCGGCGCCTTTGCCGGCCGGACTGCGGCTTCGCTCCGGTCGTTCGGTCAGGCCCTGGCCGCCTGGGTCGACGCGCGCGAGAAAATGCTCCTACCGCAGCTCTTCGACCGGGTCCTGGCGGATGTCGGCTACCAGGCCTATCTCGACGACGGCACGGAGGAGGGGGCCGAGCGTTGGGAGAATGTCCTGGAGCTGCGCAATGCCGCCCTGGAGTTCACCGGCGTGGGCCTCACCTCCTTCCTCGAGCAGGTCGCTCTGGTGTCCGATCAGGACACGCTGACCGATTCGCTCAACGCGCCGACCCTCCTCACCCTGCATTCGGCCAAGGGACTGGAGTTTCCGGTCGTCTTCATTCTCGGCCTCGACGACGGCGTCTTTCCCCACCAGCGCTCTTTTCCCGACGCCGAGGCGATGGCCGAGGAGCGCCGTCTCTTCTACGTCGGGATCACGCGGGCCAAGGACCGCCTGCACCTGGTGCGCGCCTTCCGCCGCTCCCAGTTCGGCACCTCCGGCGTCACCGAGCCCTCGCGCTTCCTCGAAGATATCCCGCCCGATCTCATCGCCGGCGATTTCGTCGG
>DATEAV010000178.1:0-22426 GCA_035288185.1 Anaerolineales bacterium
CTAGAAGCGGGACGCCGAAGGCGGAGGATCAAGCTTCGGCGGCCGAGCGCTGCCTTCGGAAGTCCACGAAGCGGTAGCCGACGCCGCGCTCGGTGAGGATGTACTCGGGCTTGGAGGGGTCCTTCTCGAGCTTCTGGCGGAGGTAGTTGATGTAGAGGCGGAGGTAGTGCGTCTCCTCTCGGTACTCATACCCCCACACTTTTGCCAGGAGCTGATCGTGAGGAACGACCCAACCGGCGTTTTGAACCAGGTGGTAGAGCAGGCGATACTCGGTGGGGCGGAGCTTGACGAGCCGGCCTTCCACCCAGACCTCCCGCCGGTCGAAATCGAGCTTGAGGCGGTCGTCGACCTGGATCACCTCGTGGACCGGGGCGCTGGGCGTCTCCGTACGGCGCAGAACCGCGCGGACCCGGCTCACCAGCTCGCGTGGGCTGAACGGTTTGGTGACGTAGTCGTCGGCCCCGAGCTCGAGCCCGCGCACGCGGTCGTCTTCTTCGCCCTTGGCCGTCAGCATGATCACCGGAACCGTGGAAATCTCCCGGATCAGACGCAGCGTCTCAAACCCGTCCAGGTCGGGCATCATCACGTCCAGAAGGATCAGATCCGGGAGCTGATCGCGGAGCTTGTCGAGCGCCTTGGTTCCGGAGGTGGTCTCGACTACCTCGAACCCGTCGTGCTCCAGGTTGAGGCGGATGAAGTGAATCATCCGCGGCTCGTCATCGACGACCAGCACGCGGCGGCGGCGAGAGGTGGCCACCGGCCCTCCCCTACTCGCGCACGAACCCGATGATCTTCTCTTCCTCGGCCGTGGGCATCACTTCGATAAAGTTGACCCGGTGGAGCGGCCAGATCACGGTGACGACGTTCGACTGAACGTACGCCAGATCCTTGCCGTCGCGTCGGCGAGGATTGTTGATCGTGATCGAGGCATCGGTCGGAGTCGGGAGTTCCTCGATCTCGCCGACGATCGGATCTTCCCCGGAGAGATGGACAAGGACCGTGATCGCCATGCCATACCCCTATACGCGGTATCGAGAGATGAGCTGGAGGCTCAGGCTGCCCAACTGGATGATGTCCCCGTGGCGGACCGGAGTGAGCACCTGCGGTTCGAGGCGCTGACCGTTGATGTGCGTGCCGTTTGCGCTTTCCAGGTCGATGACGTGAACCCCGTTGTAGTCCAATCGGATCTCAGCGTGCATTCGCGACACCCCGTGCTCATGGGCGCGGAAGGGGCTCAGATCCACGTCCGGGATCACGGCCTGCGTCGGGACCAGGCGGCCCAGGGTGTAGTTCTCGCGCCCGATGAGGGAGAGGACCGTCCCGGTGCTCACCACGCGTAGCCCCAGGATCGCCCCAGACTCAAGCTCCGGCCCCTCCTGGGCGCCGGGCTTGGTGACGGTCCCTTCGCCCGGCTCGACGTGCCCCCGGCTGACCTCCATCGTCGGCACGGAGGCTCCGTGGACGAGCCGTGTGCCGCACTCCCCACAGTAGAGCGTGCCTACGAATTCCTGGTGTTTGCAGGTGGGGCACTCGATCATGGCGCGCCGGATTTGCTGGGCAACAGCAACGCCCGCGTCCCATACTTGAGGCGTTTCTCGCCCTCAGTCGAAAGGTGACGGGTGTGAACCAGGCGCTCCGCCTCGCCGAGGGCAGCCTTCGCCAGTTCTCTCTCCCCGCTGGCCAGCAGATGGGTGGCCAGATTCTCCAGGCGGCGCGCCGCCAGCGAAGCCTGCCCGAGCTCGGCTTCGTGCCTCGCCTTCTCTTGCATCCGATACAGCGAGACCAGATTCAGCGTCGCCAGGATCTCCGGCGGCGGAGGCTCGTGCTCCGGCTCGCCGGTGACCGGGCAGCGGATTTCGATGGCCAGTGGAGGATTGTCCGGCGCCTGGCCGAGCAGATCACCGGCCACCTTCAGGCTGGCCAGGGGCAACTCATGGATCGGCCCGATCGCGTGGATAACGAGCTCGAGGAGAAGGCGGATCGAGTCGTCCCTCCCCAGATGGCCGAGCACCAGGGGCAGCGCGTCGGAAAGCGGAGTGGGATCCGGGTGGAGACGGAACGCCGAACGCACATCGACCTGGGGGGCGAACGCCCCCTCCAGGCGCACCCGGTTGGCGAACACGCGGCCAAGGTCATCGAAGGTCTTCTGGAGGAGTGCCGTCACGGCCCTCGGCGTATCAAGGAAGATGGCCGCTCCGCCGGTGCGGCTTGTCAGATCGTCGAGGAAGCGATCGTTCCAGTCCGACCCGATCCCGATGCCGCTGATCGTGATCCCATCGGTGACAGAACGGTCGGCCATCTCCAGGCAGGCCGCCTCATCGCCATAGGTGCGCCCATCCGTCAGAAGCAGCAAGTGGTTCACCCCGTCGCGCTGGAAGCTCTGGCGAAGCTGGGTGAGGCCGGTCTCGAGGCCTTGAGCGATCGCCGTCCCGCCTCCGGCCTGGAGCAGGCTGAGACGGGCGCGAGACACCGAGCGATCCTTCGCCTGATCCGGGGCGACCACCACCTCGGCGCGGTCGCTGAAGGCGATAATCGCGGCGTGATCGGAGGCATCCAGCTGATCGAGCACGGCCTGGGCGGCGCTCCGCACCTGGTCGAGGCGCTGCCCGCGCATCGATGTCGAGCGGTCGACGACAATGCATAGGTTGACCGGCGGCCGGATGACCTTGAACCCTGGCGCCGGGGTGACATCGAAGAGGAGATAGTGCACTTGCGGTTCGTCCAACTGGAGGAGCGCCTTGCGGCTGTGCAGCACGGTGCAGCGGAATCCGCTCTTCTCGGCAGTCTCGGCTTCGGCCGCTCTAAGCTCCTTGTCGTACTCGCCGCGCCGGGCCGGGTCGTTCAGCACCTCATAGGCGCGATTGACGCCGACGAAGAGCTCGGTTTCTCCAGGTCGGACGTTCCGGTCGGGGTGAAGTCGAAGAGCGGCCTCGCGGTAGGCGCGCCGGATCTGCTCTTGTGTGGCATCCCGGGGGACCCCCAGGAGCTTGTAGTAGTCCTGCTCTCCGGCCACGAGTCGCCTTGCCTAGGCAGGCGGGAAGTAGACCAGGATCGCGCTGATATTGTCGGGCCCGCCCGCGGCGTTGGCCGCCTGCACGAGCTGATCACAGGCGGACTGGACGCTGCCTGCGTCGCGCACAATCCGCTCGATCTCTTCGTCGGAGACGACCCCCCAGAGCCCGTCCGAACACACGAGCAGAAAGCCTCCGGTGGGGGCGGGGTGGGTGAACACGTCCACCTCGAGATTGGCCCCCTGGCCGATGGCGCGATAGAGCACGTTGCGCTGCGGGTGGTTGGCCGCCTCTTCGCGGGTGAGCTGGCCGAGCTCGCGCAGGCGCTCGACCAGCGAGTGATCCCGCGTGAGCATTTTCATCTGCCCGTCGGCGAGGACATAGGCGCGTGAGTCGCCGACGTGTCCGAAGGTGACTTGCTCGCCGAGCAAGAGGGCCACGGTGAGGGTCGTGCCCCCGCCGGGCACTCGTTCGACGACGGCCAGGTTGGCGTCTTCGAGGGACTCGCGGATCAGATCCTGAAGTGGGACCGCGGTCTCATGGCGTTCGAGGTCCAACAGCCCCAACAGGGTGGCTTCGGTGAGGCGCCTGGCCACCGCCCGCACCGAGATCGAGCTGGCCATCTCGCCCGAACGATGACCGCCCATTCCGTCGGCCACGAGGAACAGGCCGAAATCGGGGAGGGCTTCCTGGCCGCCTGATGTGCCCGTGAGCACCAGGATGGCGTCTTCGTTGTGGCTGCGCTCGATCCCTTTCGATTGCGCGCTTGCGACGACGATCCCTTGCCGCTTCTCCCCCAGCACTTCTTTGCCGAGGGTTTCGGGGTCGAGCGGGGCGGTCTTCGCTCGATCGGGTTCGGGAGCTTTCCCCCTGCGAAAGAGGCGCCGGAAGAAATTCATAGGAGGAGTCTGTGCCTCGGTGTCGGATCCCGCTCATTCGGTGAGCAGGGCATATAGCCGGTGGTCGGTCGATCCCACGTAGAGCACCCCGTCAGCGATCGTGGGCGTTCCGGTAATCGGGCCCTTGGTTGGAAAGCGCCAGCGCTGGCGGCCGGATCGGAAGTCCAGGCAATAGACCGAGCCGTCGACCGATCCCACGTAGAGGGAGTCTTCCATGGTGATCGGGGATCCGGTCACCTGGTGCTCCGTCTGGAATCGCCAGAGCTCACGGCTCGATCGGGCGTCAACCGCGTAGATGTTGCCGTCGGCGCAGCCGACGAACAGCTTGCCCTCGGCGTAGCTGGGTGTGGAGATGGAGGGCTTGCCCATGCGGAAGCGCCAGATCTGCCATCCGCCCTCCGCCTCGATGGCGTAGAGCGTCCAATCCAGCGAGGTGAAGTAGAGCATCCCTTCGACCAGGATTGGCGAAGCGGTGACGGCCCGCTTGGCTTTGAAGCGCCACTTGAGCTCGCCTTTGAAATCGACGCAGTAGAAGTCGCCGCTCTCGGACCCGAAGAAGACGCGCTCGTTGGCCACCAGAGGAGAAGAGCGGACGGGCCCGGCGGCGTCGGCGCGCCAGGCGCGGCGCCCGCTCAAGATGTTGATGACATGCAGGTGGCTGTCGTCGGAGCCGAGGAAGAGGTGCCCATGAGAGATCGTCGGCGACGAGCGAATCGGGCCCTCGGTGTAGTAGGTCCAGATCAGCCGCCCGAGGGTGGTGCTCACGGCGTGAACGCGGAAATCCTCCGAGCCCACGAAGACGGCCTCGTCGAGCGCGGCCGGGCGTGTGGCGATTCCGGCTTCTGTGGCGTATTTCCAGAGGAACTGGCCATTCTTGGCGTCGAGGGCGTACAGGTTGTTGTCGTAACATCCGATGTAGGCGACGCCGTTGTGAACGAGAGGGCTCCCCCGAATTTCGTCCTCGCATTCGAACGACCAGAGCTCCTTGACGTCGCTGCGGGGCTTGATGGCCGAGGGTACTTCGATGCGGCTGAGGATTCCTGATTTCTTGGCCGCGGCCACCAGGGCCTCGCGCATCGATTCGGCGGTGGGGAACCTGTCTTTGGGGTCGTAGGCCAGAGCCCGATTGATCAACGCTTCCAGCTCGGGCGAGATCGCCGAATTGATCTGCCGCACCGGCCGTTCGGCGAAGGAGAAAGGCGCCTCGGCCCGCGGATCGCGGCGGGTGAGCAGATGGTGCAACGTGGCGCCGAGCGCGTAGATGTCGCCCGCCGGCGAGGCTTCGCCCCGGTATTGCTCGGGAGGAGAATAGCCTTCCGTGCCGATCATCGTGCCCTTCTGCCCGGGCTGGAAGACGCGCGCGATGCCGAAGTCGATCAACCGGATGTGGCTGTGCTGATCGATCATGATGTTGGAGGGTTTGATGTCCCGGAAGACGACCGGCTGGGGCTTGTGGCCGTGCAGATAGTTCAGGACGTCACAGAGCTCGAGGGCCCAGGTGACCACCTGCTTCTCGGGGAGGTAGTCCTCCGTCTCCACCAGCAAGGCCTCCAGGTCTTTGCCCTCGATGAACTCCATCACCAAATAGGAGTTGTTGGCCTGGGAGAAGTAGTCGAAAATGCGGGGGATGGCGGGGTGGGAGAGCGTGGCCAGCAGATCGGCCTCGCGCTCGAAGTTGCGCACGATCATCTCGTGCATCGTCGGATCGGCCGCCAGGTTCACCATCTCCTTGACGGCCACCAGCTTGGTAACGTTGGGGAAGTGCAGATCTCGGCCCTTATAGACGGAGCTCATGCCCCCGGCGCCCAGGATACCGAGAATCAAGTAGCGCTCTTGGAGCGTGGCGCCGGCCTGCAGTTGCCCGAGTTGGCCGGTCTCCGAGGCCTTCGTCTCCAGGGTCTTGGTGATACGGCGCATGACGCTCCCGTCGGCCGAGGCCGAGATTTCGACCGATTATAGCATGGGCGTTTTCGCAAGCAACTCGCCGGTGGTCATGGTATACTGCCGCTCCATGAGCCCGCCCGAGGAGGCACCGGATCACCGGAGCGGCAGTATGCCGCCCCCATGAGGCCGCCGGAGCAGATAGGCGATCGGGTCGCCACCCCTCTCGGTACCCCGGTCCTCCCGGCGGGCCGTCCAGGCCTTCCCTCCGCGCTCTACATCCACATCCCTTTCTGCGCGGCACGCTGCCACTACTGCGACTTCGCCACCTACACCACGCTCGGCGCTTCGATCGAGCCATACATCGACGCACTCACGGCAGAAATCTCCGGGATGGGAGGGCCGATCACCGTGGGACCGGCCCTGCGGACCCTCTACCTCGGCGGGGGAACCCCTTCTTTGCTCTCGCCGCAACAACTGGCGAGGATCTTGGCCGCTCTCCGGCGGGTGTACGGCCTCGATCCGGGCCTCGAGCTCACGCTGGAGGCGAATCCGGGCGATGTCTCGATCGAGCTTCTCACCGGGTACCGCCGCTGCGGCGTCAACCGGCTCAGCCTCGGCATGCAGTCGGCCGGCGGTGGCGAGCTTCGCCTCCTCGGCCGCCGCCACACGCACGAAGAAACTCGTCTGGCCGTCCATCAGGCGCGTCTCGCCGGGCTTCAAAATGTGAGCCTCGATCTGATCTACGGCCTGCCAGGGCAGACGCTTGGAGATTGGACGGGCAATGTGGACGCGGCTCTGGCGCTTGAGCCCGATCACCTCTCCGCATACTGCCTGACCATCGAGGCCGGAACCAGGCTGGGTGCGTGGGTTCGGCGCGGCCAGATCGAGCCGGGCTCTGACGACCTTGCGGCGGAGATGGTTGAGTGGCTAGGGGATCGTTTGAGTCGGGCTGGGTTCACCCAGTACGAGATCGCGAATTGGGCGGCCGGCCCGGCCGCCGCCGATGGTTTCCCCGCGTTTGCCTGCCGCCACAACCTCACCTACTGGATGAATCAGCCCTATCTCGGCGTGGGTGCCGGCGCTCACGGCTACTGGGCGGGCGTCCGCTACGCCAATGTGACTCGGGTCGCCGACTATATCCGTCGCGTGCGGGGCCAGAGAGAGCGCCCACCAAACGCCTTGTATCTCCCGGCGGCGACCTGGCGCGCCGAGGTCGGTGAGCAAGAAGCCTCGCGCGATACGCTTCTCCTCGGCCTGAGGCTCACCGCCGGCGTGAGCGTCGAAGACTACCTGCGGCGCCATGGATCGGCCGCGTGGGAGAGGGAAAGAACGTCGCTGGATCGGCTGCACGGCGATGGGCTGATCGAGTGGACGCAGGGCGGCCGGCGGGTTCGCCTCACCCCTCGGGGCCGGATGCTGGGAAACCGTGTCTTCGCGGAGTTTGCCTAGCGATCGCGCTGAAGCAGACGTAGGGCGAGCACTCGCAGCTCGCCGGCCGCCGGCCCCTGAGCGTGGGCGCGGTCCAGCGAATCGAGGGCGCGATCCGTATGCTCACCGGCCGCGGCCCGCGCATGCTCCAGCGCGCCGCAGGCCTCCAGCAGCAGGGTCATCTCCCCCAGGCTCCCCTGGGAATCGTCCCCTGCGGCCCAGAGTTGGCGAAATGGAGCCGACTGCTCGAGCGCGAAAAGCACGGGCAGCGTCTTCTTCCGCGCCTTCAGATCGTCCCCAGCCGGCTTGCCGGTGACCCCCGGAGCCCCCCAGATCCCAAGGACGTCGTCGAGGATCTGGAACGCCAGGCCGAGATTTCTCCCGAAGTCTCGGTAGGCCTCCAGGAGACGCGGCGCTGAGCGAGCCAGCGCCGCCCCGGAGGTCGTTGCCGCGGCGACGAGGGCGGCCGTCTTGCCCTCGATCATCTCCAGGTATTCATCCACTGTCACTCGCTCGCGGGCCTCGAAGGCCAGGTCGAGGTGCTGGCCCTTGGTTAGGTGGAGGCAGGCCTCGTCGAGGGTCCGCTGAACCTCCAACACCGTCGACTCGGTGGCGCCCGAACCGCGCAGCCGAAACGTGGAGAGCCTCGCCAGGGCGAGCAGGGCGTCGCCGGTGTTGATGGCCTGGGCTGCGCCCCAGCGGGCCCACAGAGTTGGGCGCCCGCGTCGTTCGGGGCTTTGGTCCTGGATGTCATCATGGGCCAGGGAGAAATTGTGGACGAGCTCGATGGCGCTTGCCGCGGGCAAGGCCTCCTGCCAGGTGCCGCCAGCCGCGCCGCAACAGAGCAAGGCCAGGAGGGGGCGAATCCGCTTACCGCGCGCCCGGGCGTCGCCTTCGATCCACCCGAAGTGATAAGCCACCATCTCGGCCATCGCGGCGTAGGAGCCCGCGCCGAGCATCGCCGTCGCCGCGCGCAGATCGGCCTCGAGCGCCTCGAGCATCTGCGAGGCAAGGGGTGAGGGCTCGGTGGCGCTCATGCCTGGGGGATCAGGGGCGCCTTGCGCAAGGCCGGGAGGTCCCGCGAGCCGGTAGCGAACATCGTGATGCGCAGCTCGCTCACCGTCAGGTCGATCAGCTCGATGACATCTTCGACCGAGCGCGCCGCCGCCTTGAGGAACGGCCCGGCCATCCCGCCCAGATCGGCACCCAAGGCGAGGCACTTGGCGATCTCGATCCCGTTGCGCAGCCCTCCCGAGGCGATGATCGGCACCTCGGGGAAAGCCTGCCGCAGCCGCTGCACGGCCTCGGCCGTGGGGATCCCCCAGTCGATGAACGCGGCCGCCAGGCGCGCCTGGAAATCCGTCTGCGCCCGGTGCATCTCCACTTGGGACCACGATGTGCCGCCCGCTCCGGCGATATCGATCGCCCGGACGCCGGCCTCGATGAGACGGCGCGCCGCGGGCACGGAGATTCCCCAGCCCACCTCCTTGGCAATCACCGGCCTCTCGAGCCGCCGGCAGACCTGCTCGATGCGCGCCACCAGCCCGGCGAAGTTGGTGTCACCTTCGGGTTGGAGGGCTTCCTGGAGCGAGTTGAGGTGCAGGATCAGGGCGTCGGCTTCGGTCAGGTCAAGCGCCTTTTGGCATTCATCCGGTCCGTAGCCGTAGTTGAGCTGGACGGCGCCGAGATTGGCCAGGAGCAGGATGTCAGGCGCCCGGCTGCGCACCTGGTAGGTGGGCGCCAGATCGGGGTTTTCGATCGCCGCGCGCATCGATCCCAGCCCCATCCCGATCCCGCGCTCCTGAGCCGCCTCGGCCAGGGCGTAGTTGATTCGGGCCGCCTCTTCCGTCCCTCCCGTCATCGAGGAGATGAGCAGGGGAGCCGAGAGGGCCATGCCCAGGAAGGTGAGCCGGGTATTCACCTCGCGCAGGTCGGTTTCTGGGACTGCCTGGTGTTCGAAGTGGAAGCGCTCGAGCCCCGTCGTCAGGGCCGACCGGACATCCTCCTCGAGGTTCACGCGGATGTGGTCGGCCTTGCGTTTGGAGGTGGGCGTAACTTTGCTCAAGGAAGGGTGTTCCAAGGTTGAGACGGGGCCATCTTACCAAGCGCAGGCAGGGGTGTCAACTCACGGGCGCAGGGGAACGCCTTGACAGATGGACAGCCGTCGATACAATCGTGCGGGCTTCTTAGCCCCGCGATGGAGGAGGCTCAGATGGCGGATACTTACGAGGACGTCAAATCGATCATTGTCGAGCTGCTCGGGGCGGATCCCGCGAAAGTGGCCAAAGAGGCGAAATTCCGTGAAGATCTGGAGGCCGATTCGCTAGACCTGGTGGAGCTCATCATGGCCTTTGAGGAGAAGTTCGGCGGGGAGATCTCCGACGAGGACGCCCAGAAGATCACGACGGTAGGTGAGGCCGTCACCTACATCGATCAACACATGCGCTAATCCTCGATCTTTGTCGGCAGGGAGGGCCTCCAGGTCGCCGGCCCTCCTTTTTGCTTTCTCCTCATGCGCTCTCGCCCGCGTTCTCAATCCGTCATCATCTCTTGGGAGACACCGACGTGGTCCGTCCCCGCAGCTTCTCGCGAGCGTAGTTGGCGTTGGCTTCCGCCGCCGGCTAGATCTTGCCGCCGGGCGTTCCGGCCGGCCTCGCATCTGCGCTACCACGAGGCGCCCAATCGCAATTAATGAACGCGAGACCTGACAGGTCTCCAAGACCTGTCAGGTCTCCCCGCATGAGTGCCGCACGCCGTCCTCGGCGTGCGGCATTTGCGAGAGAAGGCTCCCGGAGCCTACGGAGAATCTCTGCGCTCTCTGCGTTCCACCTGCCCCGGACGCACACCTGCACCCCGTTCGGGCCGCGAAGCCCCGGCCCGCCGGGGCGAGACGGCCTGCAGCGCACTGCAGGTGCGGTGCAGGTGGGTGCCGGGGTCCGCGGTGAGACCCCCTGGGGGGACGAGATCGCGAGGAGCCGGTCGTCAGCCCCTCTTGCGGCGCGCCGGTGCCTTCTTCCGCCTTCGGCCGTCGGCGGCGCCGATCAGCCTGCGCAGCTCGGTCTCCTCGCGCGCCTGGTTGTGGAAGAAATCCTGCATAAACGCCGAGCGGCGCAGGCGGAGCGTCATCGGGGCGACGGCCCGGATATCGGCCGGAGAGGCCTGGTCGCGACCGTCGGCGACCGCATGCGCCCGGGCTGCTTCGAAAAGCGTAATCTCGGCGCGTAACGAGTCGATCCCCAACGACTGGATGATCCTCAGCCCCACCCTCTCGGCCTGCGGCGAAAGGCGCACCGAAGGCAGCGCCTCGCGGGCCGCCACGACCTCCAGGCGCATCCTCTCCAGAGTCTCCGCGTAGTCCAGCACGACCCTGCGCGGGTTGGAGTGGTAGGCGATCGAGCGCCGGTAGGCTTCGAGGCGTTCTTCCTTGGCAGCCAGGCCTCGGGTGACGACGCGGAGCCCGAAGCGGTCGAGGATTTGAGGGCGAAGACGGCCTTCCTCGGGATTCATCGAGCCGATCAAGACGAAGCGGGCGCGGTAGGTGGCGCTTACCGGCCCGCGATGCACGCTGTAGGTCCCCTGGGAGGCGGCGTCCAGGATCGCGTCGACGATGTCGTCCACGAGGAGATTGATCTCGTCGACATAGAGCAGGTTGCGGTCGGCGCGGGAGAGGATCCCGCGGTTCAGCCGCATCCGGTTGTGGACGGCGGCGCGTTCATCCAGGCCGCCCACCACGTCCTCGAGCCGGGCGTTGAGCGGGAGCTCCACCAGGCGAACGCGGTCCATGTAGGTGAGAGGCTCGCCCTCCCCGTAGCGCTGGGCGCACTCCGGGCAGACCGCGTCAAGGCCGCCGGTCTCGATGTCCTCCGGCAGACAGCCGTAGGTGCAACGGCTGCGGGGGACGTCCGGGAGCAGATCGGCCAGGCTGCGGGCGGCCGTCGTCTTGCCGGTGCCGCGCGGACCGAGCAGGAGCACGCCTCCCACGAACGGGTTGATCACCGTGAGCAGAAGGGCCAGCTTCATCTCGTACTGCCCGACCAGCGCCAGAAACGGGAAGACGAGATGTTCCGCCAGCCCAAGGTCTTCGGGCGGAGGCGCCTCCAGAAACCGGCGGGCGCTGGCGCGTTCGAGGAGCTGAGTGAGGGATTGGACGGGTTCGGTCACCGTGACGGTCTCTCGGCCTGACGAGCCCTGCAGATGCGTAGCCCGAAGCCGGGGGCGAGGGCGGCCTCCCTGGCCGAGCTAATCGATGTCGTCCTTGAGCTCACCGGTGTCGGAAGTGTGCAGCCGGTCCGGCTCTTCGTCCAGGATGTCGATCGTCTCGAAGGCCAGCTCGGCCATCATGGGCGGCAGGGGGACGGTCGCCGGCGGGCGCACTTTCTTCGGGGGCGGGGGCGGTCGGCGGCGCGGGAGCGACCCATCAATGGTCCGCTTTCGGAGGATGCGAGGCTCGTCGGTCAGCCAGCCCACGTAGACCCCGTCGACGTCGTAGACGCTGCGATCGGGCGCCAGCCAGCCGACCCATTCACCCACAGTGTTGAACAGGTGCGGATAGACCATCAAGGCGGCCCAATCGCCCTTCGATGTGTAGATCGGGATTGGCTTCGTCTTCGACTCAACAGGCATGCTGAAGCTCTTCTGGGGTCTCCCTCACCTTCGATTATACAAGGGTGCCGCGGGGGGGGAAAGTGCGGCCTTGGTTCCCCCGGCCCGCGCCTTCAGGATACGTCGGAGTAGGTCCAGATCCGGTTGATCCCGAAGTTCCAGAAGAGGACGACGACGACGGCGAGCGCCAGGGCGGCATTGCTCGCCAGCTGCCCCGGCTCGGGAATTCCGGGAAGCTGCAGGCGGGACGCCAGGCGGAGGAGCGCCTGTTCGGCGAAGGCGAAAATCGGGGTCCGGATCGCCAATCCGACGAAGTTGACGAGGGCGAACTGCAGGGCCTGCCGGCGGATCGGCTTGGCCCGCGAGTCTGGATAGGTCCAGAAGCGGTTCCAGGTGAAATTGCTGATCACGGCGGCGGCAAAGGAGATGGCGCTGGCGGCGACGCTCCAAACGTGGAAGACGGCGGTGAGCAGATTGAAGACGCCGAAGTCGACGACCGCCCCGATCACTCCCACAACCGCGAAACGAAGGAATCGGCCGGCTTCCCGGCGGGCACGTTCCGAAGGCAGGGTCATGGTCGGGCGCGGAAATCGCCGATGGTCTGGAGCAGGCCGGCCTCGAGATCGTCGGCAGGCTCCCACTGCAGCACGTGTATCGCCCGGGTGATGTCCGGGCGGCGACGCTCCGGATCGCCCTGGCCTCGGCGCTCGGGCAGGCTGACGATGCCGCCCTGATTGCCTGTGAGCCGATTGACCCACTCCGCCAGCTCGCGCACCGTCATCTCGTGCGGGTTGCCCAGATTGACGGGCGAGTGCTCTGAAGAGAGGAGGAGCCGATAGAGGCCCTCGATGAGATCATCCACATAGCAGAAGCTGCGCGTCTGCGAGCCATCCCCGTAGACCGTGAGCGGCTCGCCGGCCAGAGCCTGGGTGATGAAGTTCGGAATCGCCCGCCCGTCGTCTCTGCGCATCCGAGGCCCATACGTATTGAAGATCCGGGCGATGCGGGTGTCGATGCCGTGATAGCGGTGGTAGGCCATGGTGATGGCCTCGGCGAAACGCTTGGCCTCGTCGTACACCGAGCGCGGGCCGATCGGATCGACGTGACCCCAATACGACTCCTTCTGAGGATGTTCGAGAGGGTCGCCATAGACCTCCGAGGTCGAGGCCAGGAGAAAGCGGGCCTGGCTGGCCCGGGCGACCCCGAGCGCGTTGTGCGTGCCGAGCGCCCCTACCTTGAGCGTCTGGATCGGCAGATTGGGGTAACCATAGGGCGAGAGTGGGTTGGGGCTGGCCGGCGAGGCCAGGTGGACGACGGCGTCGACTTTCCCGGGAACGAAGATGAAATTCGAGACGTCGTGCTTGATGAAACGGAAATCGTCGCGGCCGGCCAGATGGGCGATGTTGGCCGTGCTGCCGGTGACCAGGTTGTCGACGGCGACAACCGAATGCCCCTCGGCCAGCAACCGGTCGCAAAGGTGAGATCCGATGAAGCCCGCGCCCCCGGTGACTAAGACCCGCATGGAATGCTCCTCGCAACCGTCATGGCTTCCAGTCCACCAGAGTGGTCTGGCCGTCGCCGGTGAGCGGTTGGCCGGAGCCCGTGGCGACGTCTACGACCCACAGATCCCCGCGGTACACGAGGGCGATCCGGGCCGCGTCGGGGGACCAAACGACGCGTTGAGGATCCAGGCCGGCCTCTCCCTGGGGAGGGAAGAGCGCCCGAATGTTGCTGCCGTCGCGATCCATGACAAAAAGGCGATAGCGACTGTCGGCGCTCTCGAGCGGAGCGAGAGCCTGCAGGTAGGCAATGAGGTACGCCTCCTCACCGCTCGGGAGCGAGAGGGCGGGCGAGATCACCGGCTGGGAGAACATCCCCGTCTGAGGGGCGAGCCGCAGAGCCGGCGCGCCCGGGCCGGGCATGCCGACGAGGTTGAAGACGGGCGAGGCGGCTGGGTCTTCAAGGGCCAGCGGCCCTCCATGATCGACGAAGTAGAGCGACCTGCCGTCGTGGCCCCAGGTAATCCCCGGCACCCAGGCCCAATCGCCCAGGGTCTGCAACGGAGTGATCTCGAGCATGGGCGAGAAGAACGGATCCTCGAGGTCGACGAGGCCAATGCTGTCCGCACGCGCATATGCCATGGTGCCCGAGGAGCCCCAGGCGAAGGTCGTGCCCCACCAACCGTATTGCCCGCCGGGGTTGGGCTCGAGGAGCACGCGGCGGCGGGTGGCGAAACCGAGTGAGTTGAAGGTGAGCAGGCGTAGATCGTTGTTGGCCTGCCATCCGGGGGCGGAGGGGCTTGGCTCGACCGTCGAGTAGGCGATGGTGAGTGGTGAGGCTGATGGAGCCCAATCGGCGAAGTGAACGATGTTGGCGACGTCCAGGTCGATCGGTTCCGGGTCGGCCTGGGTCGTCGAGACGACCCATAGGCTGTTGATCACTCCCTCGGCCTCGTCGCCGCGCCGGGTGAACAGGAGCCAGAGGCCGTCGGGGGAAAGCCGGAGGACCCGGCCGTCCAGGTCGCCGGTGACGACGAGCGGGCGCCGGCCGCCGGAGGTATCGCGCATCACCCAGGCGTTGCCTCCCGAAAGGAAGGCGAGCGTCCCCTCGATTTCCAGCGGCGCGTAGGCGGCCTGGGCGCCGATCATCACGATCTCGGGGAGAGGCTCCTGTACGGCGACGGTCTGGACAGGGGCGCGCGAGACCTCGACGCCCTCTTCTTCCAGGATGCGGAAGGTCACCTGCTGGATGCCGTTGCTGCCCGCCTGCAAGAGACGCGTCTCACCCACAGGCAGGGATTCGTTGCGGATGGTCTGGTGCTCAAAAGGGATGGCGACCGTTTCGACTTCGAAGCGCTCGGTGATGCGCGTGACCGTAATCTCGGCCCCCTGCGTGAGCACCGTGTAGCCCGGAGGCGCAACCCGGTCGAGCGCGCCGAGGCCGACGCCGGCCTGAGCGAGCGCTTGCTGAACAGTGCTCCCCGAGGGCACGTCGACGCTGTGTGTGATCCCGTCGGCGTGGGCCTCGATGGTGATCGTCCCCGCGGTGGCCTGCGGGCCGGCGCACCCCGCAAGCGCCAGGATGAGGAGTCCGAGCAGCGGGGCTCGATGACGAGGGTAGGAGGGGGGCTTCATTGCTGGGCTCGAATCGCGCTGGTATAATCCCGGGCCGCAGGCCTACCGAAGCTCACCCACCAACGCGGCCTCGCCCCCGTCGACGACGAGCGTCGTGATGCGAAGCCCGGTGGCGAGCGAGCCCAGGGGCGAGGTGAAGGCTTCCGTCAACATCGAGGACACGCTTTGCCGGAGGGCCTCCGGTGCAGGAAGCGGGCCAAAATCGGCCGAGGAGACGTCGAACGAGATCGTGCCATCTGGTTGGAGCGTCGGGGTTACAGTGATGAGGATGTCGGCGGCGAAGGCGCCCTGGTGGGTGCGGCCATGGATCTGGATCATGCCGTCGCGGAAGTAGACCTGGGGATCGGTGAGGAGCGGATCTTCTTGGTTCTCGAGCCGCAACGCCAGGTACGACGTCACCTGGGCCTCGCTGAGAAGGACCGTCAGGCGCCCCGACCCTGCGGCGGCGACAATCGCCGATTCCCACACCTGCTCCAACTCCTCGGCCGCTTCGGTGGAGATCGGAATCGGATCGCCGGGCGGCTCCGGCCCGCCAACGTCGATCTGGCACGCCATGGCCGCCAGGGCCAGGCTCGCCGCCAGGGCGGCAAGAGCGCGCGCGCTTGAAGGATGAGATGGTATCGAATGCAATTCCCGAGTCTCCCGAGGCCGAGGGCGCGGGAGATTATAGCACGGCCGTTCCGACGGTCCCGGAGTTGAGCCTCGCGGCGAAGGTCGAGGGATTGCTGTTCGTTTCCAGCGGTGCGGTGCAGGTGGCCAATCTGGCGAACGTGCTGCATGTCCCCGCCCGGGAGATCGAAGCGGCCCTGCATTCCCTGGCCGAAAGCTATCGCGGCCGCGGTATTCGGCTGCAGCGCCACGACTCGCGCGCCCAGCTGACCAGCGCTCCGGAGCTCGCCTCGCATGTGGAGCGACTCCTCGGCCTCGAAGCGACGACCCATCTCACCCAGGCGGCGCTCGAGGTGCTGGCGATTATCGCCTACCAGCAACCCGTCACCCGGCCGCACATCGACTCGATCCGGGGCGTCAACTCCGAAAGCGTCCTGGGGACGCTGCTCCGCCACGGCCTGATCGAGGAGGCCGGGAGAAGCGACGGACCGGGCCGGCCGATCCTCTACCGCACCACGCCGGAGTTCCTCAGGCACTTTGGCCTGAACTCCTTGAGCGAGCTGCCGCCCCTGGGGCTTCCGCCGATCGCGCCGGCCGCGCCCGGGGCAAACTCGCCCGAGAGCGGCGAGTCGCCTCAGGAGGGCAGCGAGACGGGATGAGCCTGGAGCGTCTCCAGAAGGTGCTGGCCTCCGCAGGAGTGGGATCCCGCCGGGCGTGCGAGGAGCTGATCCGTGCCGGCCGCGTCACCGTCAACGGCCGGGGGGCCGATCTGGGAATGAAGGTCGATGCTGCGATCGATGTCATCCGATTGGATGGGGAGCGCGTTCGGAGCGCCGAGACGCCCGTCTACGTTGCGCTTCACAAGCCTGCGGGCGTGCTCTCGAGCACGCGCAGCCAGGGTGGGCGCACCACCGTCCGAGATCTCGTCGGCCTTGGCGAGCGCGTCTACCCTGTTGGGCGGCTCGACGCGGATAGCGAGGGACTCGTGCTCCTGACGAACGACGGAGCCACGGCTCATCGCCTCACCCATCCCCGATTCGGCCACGACCGCGAGTATCGTGTGCTCCTGAATCGGGAGCCGGATAGCGAGCAGATCAGCGCCTGGAGGGCGGGTGTGGCGCTCCCCGACGGGGCCAGGGCCCGACCGAGCGAAGTCTGGGTGCAGCGATCGGAGGCCGGGGGCGTGTGGGTCGGGGTGATCATGCGTGAGGGAAGAAAGCGCCAGATCCGCGAGACCGCAGAAGCGCTGGGGTTGCGCGTCCGCCGTCTGGTCCGGGTCCGGATCGATGGGTTGAGGCTGGGGTCGCTCTCCCCGGGTGATTGGCGCCGGTTGACGGAAGCCGAGGTGAGGCGGCTCAAGGGGGAAGCGGAAGCGACGCCACGATCCGGCGCCCAGAGGCGGCCCAAGATCGACCGCAAAGCGGCAGTGAAGAAGAAGACGATGAGGAGGCCGGATGCGAAGCGATGACGTCGCACTGGAGCGGCCACAGGGAATCCTCGAGCGGCTGTTGAGCCTGGGGATTCGGGTGGACGCAGAGCGCCTGGTGTTCGCTGCGATTCTCGTTGTGGCCTTTGTCTCACGGTTTGCCGTGCTTGCGCCCCGCGTGATGAGCCACGATGAGATCTCGCATGTGTACTACTCCTACAACTACTACCGCGGGCTGGGCTTCCAGCACAACCCGCTGATGCACGGGACGTTCCAGTTCCACGTTGTGGCCCTCTCCTATTTCCTCTTCGGCGCGACGGATGCCACGGCCCGCTTCCCGGTGGCCATTTCCGGGGTGATCGCCGTGGGGCTCGTCTGGGTTTTTCGGCGTTGGCTGGGGCGCACGGGGACGCTTGTCGCCGCCGCTCTGATGGCGTTCTCCCCGTACATGCTCTACTACTCACGCTACGTGCGCAACGAGGCTTTTGTCGTCGTGCAAGGCCTGCTCATGGTGTGGGCGGTCTTCCGCTACTTCGAAGACCGCCGGGCGCGCTGGCTCTACCTGCTCTCGGCCTCCCTGGCGCTCCACTTCGCCACGAAGGAAACCGCCTTCATCTACGATGCCATCCTGCTCCTCTTCCTCGGCGGTCATTTTGTGTGGGACGTCCTGCGCGCCCGCTGGGAGAGCTCTGCCCACAAGGCCGCCTTCGTGGGCGGCCTGATTGCGGCGATTGCCGGCATCGGCCTCGCCGTGGCCTTCTTCTTCCGTGACCTGGTGCGCGCCACCAAGGCCATCAGCCAGCCGGTCGGCGAGGCGGCGGTGACCGGCCCGACGGGCGGGCCGCTGATGCTGGTTGGCCTTGGGCTGGGCCTCGTGGGAGCCATCGTGATTGTCGCCGCGCTCCTGGCCAGCTTTGGCCGCCGACTGCGCGCCGAGTTTCCCTCCCTCGACATGCTGATCATCGCCGGGACGCTGACGGTGACCCAGCTCTCGGCCTTCTTTCTGCCGGTGGATGTGATCGCCCGCTACGGCGACACTTCCGATCCTCAATCGCTGCTCGATCCGACCGGCCTGCAGCGCCTCTGGGTGGCTCTGCCTGTGATTCTGCTCATCGCCGGCGCGATCGGTGTGGCCTGGGACTGGCGCCGCTGGGCGATCGCGGCAGGTATCTTCGCCGCGATCTTCATCCCTCTCTACACCTCCCTCTTCAGCCACGGGCTGGGGCTCACGACCGGCGCTGTCGGCTCGCTCGCCTACTGGCTGGGCCAGCAAGGCGTGGAGCGGGGCAGCCAGCCCTGGTACTACTTCCTCTTGATACAAGTTCCTATCTACGAGTTCCTGCCGGCGATCGGCGCGATCGCAGCGGCGGTCCTCGGCTTGAAGGCTCTTCTTCGCAGACGAGGGGAAGAGGCCGATGCCAGCGCAGATCCTGCCGCCCCCCGGGCCTTCTCGGTGCCGTTGTTCCTGGGTTTCTGGAGCCTGGCATCCCTGCTCGCCTACTCTGCCGCCGGCGAGAAGATGCCCTGGCTCACCGTCCACATTGCCCTCCCGATGATCCTCCTCTCCGGGTGGGTGTTTGGAAAGTTCCTCGAGAGCGTTAACTGGCGAGCCTTCCGGGAAGGCCGCGCCTGGGTCGTCGCCGGACTGCTCGCCCTGGCGCTGCTGGCCCTGGCCGCCGCCCTCGGCTATCTGCTCGGCGACGCCCCGCCGTTTCAAGGCGTGGGCTACGAGGAGATCCAATCGACCGTCGGGTTCCTTATCGCTCTAACCATGGGCGTGGGCGCGGTGGTGGTGCTGACCTACGTCGCCATGGGCTGGAGACCGGCGGACCTGGCCCGATTTGCCGGGGTGATCGCGCTCGGAGTGCTCTTCTTGCTCACGGTGCGCGCAGCGCTGCGCGCCTCCTTCATCAACTACGACAATGCCACCGAATTCCTTGTCTATGCCCACTCCGCCACCGGATCGAAGACCCTGCTCTCTCAGGTGGAAGATCTCTCCATGCGTACGACGGACGGCCTGGGGATCGACGTTGCCTACGACAACGAGACCTCCTACCCCTACATGTGGTACTTGCGCGACTACACCAACGTTCACCCATTCGGGGAGGCGCCCGGCCGCGATCTACTCAACTACCCGGTCATCATCGTGGGCGGGGGCAACTGGGCGCGGGTGGAGCCGATTCTCGGCGACCGCTACTACTCGTTCGAATACACCCGCATGTGGTGGCCCATGCAAGACTACTGGGGCCTCACCTGGGAGCGCATTGGGAACGCGCTGCGCAGCCCCGAGTATCGGGCCGCGCTTTGGGATATCTGGCTCAACCGGGACTTCACGGCTTATGGCACCCTAACCGGGAGCGACTTCTCGCTCGGTGCGTGGCAGCCTTCAGACCATATGCGCCTTTATGTCCGAAAGGACATTGCGGCGTTGATCTGGGACTACGGGGCGCTTCCCTCAGCCTATGAGCCAGAGCCGTTCGTCGACCCGTATGAAGACGGAATGACCGAGCTCGGTGCAAGCCTCGTCTTGGGCGCCCAGCCAGGAGGAGAGCTCTCGTTCCTCAGGCCACGAGGAATGGATGTGGCCCCGGATGGGAGCCTGTACGTCGCCGACACCGGTAACCACCGCATCCTGCATCTTTCCCCGGATGGGGAGATCCTCGACGAATGGGGATCGTTCGCAGATCTGGAGCAGGGCGCGGCTCCGGGCGGCACATTCAATGAGCCCTGGGACGTCGCCGCGGCGCCCGATGGGACCGTCTATGTGGCCGACACATGGAACCACCGGATCCAGCACTTCACCGGCGAGGGGGATTTCATCGGGATGTTCGGGGCGTTCGGGCAGGGGGAGAGCCCCACGGTGCTCTGGGGCCCGCGGGCAGTCGATGTGGACGACGAGGGGCGCCTGTACGTCGCCGACACGGGCAACAAACGCATTCTAGTCTTCGACGATCAAGGCGAGTCGATCGCCACGTTCGGCGGGCCCGGCTATGAGCCCGGCCGTCTGAGCGAGCCGGTGGGGCTTGCCCTCGCCGACGATGGCACGCTCTATGTCGCCGATACGTGGAACATGCGGATCCAGGGATTTCGCGACAGCACGCCCGGGCAGTTTGATCCTGTATTCGAGTGGACGATTGAGGGCTGGTATGGCCAGGGCCTGGAGAACAAGCCCTACCTGGACGTGTCGGGCGACGGCCAGGTGTGCGCATCGGACTCCGAGGGCTATCGGATCCTGTGCTTCACCTCGGAAGGCGACTTCGTCGTCGGGTGGGGGGCGTTCGGGACGCTGGAGACTCAGTTCAACTTCCCCAGCGGTGTGGCGTTCGACTCGGAGAACAGGCTCTGGGTGGTGGATAGTGGCAACAACCGGCTGATGCGCTTTACGCCGGATTTCGGAGATTAGCGCGGTGGGAATCCCGGGCCGGTGAGCCCCGGCGTGAGGAGAATCGATGAAACTGCACGAGTACCAATCGAAGCAGTTGTTCTCGCAGTGTGGGATCCCCATCCCGCGCGGCCGAGTGGCGGCCACGGCCGCACAGGCGAAGTTGATTGCTCAAGAGCTGGGCGGCCGAGTTGTGGTGAAGGCCCAGGTGTTGGTGGGCGGGCGGGGCAAGGCGGGCGGGATCCGGCTCGCCGGGTCTCCGGAAGAGGCCGAAGACGCGGCCACCCAGATCCTGGCGATGGAGATCAAGGGGCTCCCGGTGCGGAAGGTGCTCGTCGACGACGCGGCCGAGATCCATACGGAGATCTACCTGGGCGTGACGAACGACCGTGCCGCCCGCTGCCCGGTGCTGATCGCCTCCGGCGAGGGAGGCGTCGAGATCGAGCAGGTGGCCAAGGCGACCCCGGAGAGGATCATCACGGTGCAGATCGACCCTTTGCTCGGCCTGCGCGACTATCAGGCGCGCATGGTGGCGGCGGCGATCGAGCTGCCGAGGGATCTGTGGCGCGACTTCATCAGCATCTCCCGGGGGCTCTTCGACTCCTACCAGAAAGCGGATGCCACCCTGGCCGAGATCAATCCTCTCGTCATCACCCGGGGCGGGAGGCTGCTCGCCCTGGATGGCAAGATCGTCCTCGACGACAACGGGCTCTTCCGCCACCCGGAGCTGGCCGAGATGCGGGATGCGGATGAGGAGGCGCCCGCGGAACGGGAGGCCCGCAAGTATGGTCTCACCTACGTCAAGCTCGACGGTTCGATCGGGTGCATGGTCAATGGGGCTGGGCTGGCCATGGCGACCATGGACGTCATCAAGCTCTTTGGCGGGGAGCCGGCGAATTTCCTCGATATCGGCGGGGGCGCCGGCTCGGAGAAGGTGGCGGCTGCGCTGCAGATCATCCTGAAGGACCCCGATGTGCGCGCCGTCCTCTTCAATATCTTCGGCGGCATCACGCGCTGCGATGAAGTGGCGCGCGGGATCCTGGCTGCCCTGGGAGAACACGCCACTCGGCCTCCGATGGTGATCCGGCTGGTGGGGACAAATGAGGAGGAGGGGCGGAAGCTCCTTGCGGATGCCAACATGGAAACGGCCTCCTCGCTGGTCGAGGCGGCGCAGAAGGTGGTTGATCTGGTGCGGGAGGGAGTGCGATGAGTGTCCTGGTCAACAAAGGCACTCGGCTCCTCGTCCAGGGGATCACCGGACGCGAAGGCCTCTTCCACGCGGCGCAGCTGTGGAACTACGGGACGAAGATCGTCGCCGGCACGCGGCCGGGCAAGGGCGGCGAATGGGTGCTGGAGGGGAAGGTGCCGATCTTCGATACGGTGCACGCCGCCGTGGAAGCGACCGGAGCGAACTGCACCTTGATCTTTGTCCCCGCCACCGCAGCCGCCGACGCCATGCTCGAGGCCTCGGATGCCGGGATCCCTCTCATCGTGTGCATCGCCGAGGGCATTCCTGTCCAGGACATGATGCAGGTGGGCCGGTATCTCGGCCAGAAAGGGACAAGGCTGATCGGGCCAAACTGCCCGGGTGTGCTGACGCCGGGCGAGGCCAACGTGGGCATCATCCCCGGCCATATTGCCATCCCCGGCGACATCGGAATCGTCTCGCGCTCGGGAACCCTCACCTACGAGGTGCTCTATGCCCTCAAGCAGCAGGGCAAGGGCACCTCGACATGCGTGGGGATCGGCGGAGATCCAGTCAACGGCACATCGTTCATGGATGTGCTGGGGCTCTTTGAGGACGATGCCGGCACGGAGAAGGTCGTGCTGATCGGCGAGATCGGCGGGAGCGACGAGGAGCGGGCGGCGGAGTTCATCAGCAACCGAATGACCAAACCCGTCGTGGCGTTTATCGCCGGCCAGACCGCCCCACCGGGCAAGCGCATGGGCCACGCAGGCGCGATCATCGAGGGCGGCTCGGGGCTGGCGTCCGACAAGATTGCGGCGCTGGAGGCGGCCGGGGTGAGCGTTGCCAGGCACCCCGAGGAAAT
>DATEAV010000179.1:0-8071 GCA_035288185.1 Anaerolineales bacterium
CGAACGTCGGTCGTCGCGGTATATCCAAGGAGGAAGATCTGCACGACGGGGACGGCAAAGGTGATGTAGAGGGTCCGCGGGTCGCGCACGATCTGAATGAACTCTTTGCGGATCAGCGAGAGGAGACGCTGGTTGATCATCGTGGGTTTTACCTGGCCGGGCGAAGGCTGCCCGTGCCGCTTCCCGCCGGCGGGCTCAGCCGGGCCTCAGACGGCGCTGCCAGCACCCCATGCAGGAAGATATCACCCAGATTGTACAGGTCGGATGGTCGAGGGGCGAAGCCACGGACCTTGGGAAGGAAGGTGACGGTGATCGCGTAGGACATGAGGAGGCCGAGGAATGCCCTGGCGACGATGATTGGATCCAGGCGGCGGAGGCCGCCCTGCGCCGAGCCGAGGCGGCCCATGAAATCCAGGACAAGGGGGAGGAACTCTTCGGCGAGATGCCGGGCGTGACGTCCCTGGAACTCGAGCAATTCGATGAACAGCAGCCGCATGTTGTCGTACTGATTAGCCATAGCCTCGTTCATGCGGGCCAGGGCGTCTTGGACGAGGGCCTCGACGGTCTCGCCCTCGGCGGCCGAGAGGGCGCCAACGAGAACCCGCTGGGGCATGCGGGCGGCAAGCAACGCGAGGAAGATCGCCTCCTTACCGCGGAAGTGATTGTAGATGGCGGCCGGTGTGAGGCGAGCGTGGCCGGCGATCTGGCGCATCGAGGTGCCGTGGTAGCCCTGGTGCAGGAAGAGGCGGTAGGCCGCTTCGAGGATGGCCGCCCGGGTATCGCGGGTTCTTCGCCGAGCCGCCCGCCTGGGCCCCCTGGGTCGTCTTCCCTTCTGGCCTCCTCTTCCGAACGAACGTCCGTTCATATTGGCCAGTCTAGCACCGCAGCCCTAGCCGTGTCAAGCGGCCGCCCGAACCGAGCGGCCGGGATCCGCCGCCGGGGTAGCCTCACTCCTCGCCCTCTCCCAGCTGGCTCACCTGGCGCAGGAGACCCAGCACCAGAAGACCCAGCCGCAGGCTTTCACCGGTTCCCAGCCGGGGAGGCTCCCCCGAGGTCTCCGAGCGGCGCACCAACAGATAGGCCGCGGCCGCCCCGGCGAATGCCCCCAGCAGACTTCCGACAAGCAGCGTCCTGGCCTTCCAGTTCTCGCCCGTTTCCATGGCTGCCCTCTCTCAGCGCCTGCGGGCTCCCGAGCGCATGGCGCCTGGGATCGCCCGCAGCGATGCCCACAGTGCACCCGCCCGAACCGCTGGCGCCGCCAAAGCATTCGCCCCTCGACGGGCCTCCGCCCGCACTTTCGCCGCCATCCTACGAGCTCGCCGGGCGGGCTCGGGGATGCGCCCCGTCAGCCAACCGATGCCGTAAGCCAGGCCGCCGACGACGACCAGAAAAAGCAGGCCCACAACGCCCGCCGCCGCACAAAGATAGATCAGCGCCAGGTCGGCCCACAGTCTGGCGCTCCCCTCCCCACCCCAAAGAAGCGCCACAACCACGGCGGCCAAGAGAACGGAGCCGACGGCCAGCGGCAGGTAGATCTGGCGCCGCACTTGCCGCCGCCATCGCGCTTCGAAGCGCGGCTCCTCTTCAATCACCCGGCCGAGGATGGCATCTTTCATGGCTGCAATTCTAGCATGCCCGGCTCGTCGGGCGAAGGCGCCACCATGCCCACCGTCCGGCTTTCCCCGACCGGCGGCCCTGCGTTAGAATGGAAGGCGGAAGCAGCGTCTGGAGGCAGCGAATGGCGGACTATCCCGGCAGGGGAAGCGTAGCCGTCCTGAAGACCACGCCCAACCGGATCCTCGACGACGTGCAGCAGGTCATGCGCGCCGGCGGGTTTGAGGCGGCGCTGCCCAAAGACGTTCGCACCGGTCTGAAGATCAATATCTCCTGGCAGACCTGGTACCCGGCCTGCTCGTCGGCGCCGTGGCAGATCGAAGGCGCCGTCCTCGCGTTGCGCGGCGCGGGCTATCAAGACGTTGTCGGGGTCCACAACGACACCGTCGTCGTCGACACCCGCGTCGGCGAATTCAACAACAAGCACCGCTTTGTCACCGACAAGTACGGTCTCCCCTGCATCTACCTCTATGAGGAAGACTTCGAATGGTTCGAGTACAGGCCGAAACGGCCCTTCGTCGTACTCGATAAGGTGTATCCCAAGGGAGTCTTCATCCCCAAGGCCATCGTCGGGCTGAACATGATCCATCTGCCCACGGTGAAGACGCACGTGTTCACCACGATCACCGGCGCGATGAAGAACGCCTTCGGGGGGCTGCTTCATCGAAACCGCCATTGGACCCACGCGGTGATCCACGACACGCTCGTCGATCTCCTTATGATCCAGCAGGAGATCCATCCCGGCCTCTTCGCGGTGATGGATGGGACGTTCGCCGGGGACGGCCCCGGCCCGCGCGCCATGCGTTGGCACGAGAAAGACATCCTGCTCGCCTCCGCCGACCAGGTGGCCATCGACGCGGTCTCGGCGAAGCTACAGGGCTTCGACCCCATGTCGATCCGCTTCATCCGCCGGGCTCATGAGCTCGGGTTGGGCGTTGGCGATCCCCGCCAGATCAAGATCGTGGGCTACGACATCGGCCAGGAGGCACCTTGGGGGTTTAGGCAGGAAGACACCTTCGCCAGCTGGGGCCAGAAGATGATCTATCACGGGCCCCTCAAGCCCCTAGAGAAACTGCTGCTGCAAACGCCCCTCGTCCCCTGGTCCTACTTCGCCAGCAACTTCTATCACAATGTCTATTGGTATCCGTTCGTCGGCCGAGGCCGGGTGCGCGCAGCGTTGAAAACTCGGTGGGGTGAGCTCTTCCGGCAATACGGCGACGGCAAGGTCGTGATGCCCGGGATGGAGCCGAAGACGGTGGTCCAGGCCGCCGCCGCCCTGGTCCTGCTGGCAATCCTGGCGGTCGGCGGGCTGGCCCTCGTGCTTTGAGAGGCACCCCAGGATGCGCACGCTGCGCCGGCGCCTCACGGCCGGGCTGGTCTTCGGATTTCTCGTCGCCCTGGCGCTTGCCCTCGCCGGCGATATCCGCCAGGTCGGGACTCACCTGGCGAGTTTTCGTTGGGCTCTCTTTCCGCTCGTCCTCGCGGCGACGCTGTTCAATTACGCCCTGCGTTTCCTCAAGTGGCACTACTATCTCTCACAGGTCGGCGTCCACGAACTCTCGTGGCGCGAGAGCGCCCGGCTGTTCGTCGCCGGGTTCCCTCTTGCCGTGACACCCGGTAAAGTGGGCGAGGCGCTCAAGGGTGTTTGGCTCAATCAGAAGACCGGGATTCCCACCGCACGCGGCGTCACGGTCGTGCTCGCCGAACGGATCAGCGACGGCCTGGCCGTCCTCGCCCTCTCGACCCTCGGTGTGATCGCCTACCCGGCCTATTGGCCTGCGTTCGCCGTGGTGCTGGGAGTCTTGCTGGCCGGGATCGTGCTCTCCCAGATTCGGCCTCTCGCCCTGGCGCTCATTGGCGTGGCGGAGCGAGCCCCGTTCATTCGCGACACCGCGCACCATCTTCGCTCGTTTTACGAGGGGACGTACGCGCTCTTCCGCCCCAAGGTCCTCCTTGCCGCCGTCGCGCTGGGGATCCTGGCGTGGTCCGGAGAAGGATTCGCCTTCTACCTGGTGCTCATCGGGCTAGGGATACCCGGCGGCGGGGAGGCGCTCTCCCTGGCCGTGTTCATTCTCTCGTTCTCGACGGTGGTCGGCGCCGTATCCGCCCTACCAGGCGGCCTGGGCGCGGCCGAGGCAAGCATCGCCGGGATGCTCACCTTGCTCCTCGGGCTTCCAGGCGAGACGGCCGCCGCGGCGACGCTCCTCATCCGCTTCGCCACGCTCTGGTTTGGCGTCGCCCTCGGGCTCGCCGTGTGGGCCTTTTCGGCCGACCTGCTCGCGCTGGAAGGCCGCAAGCCGGGCGCCGCGCCTCCCGCGTGAATTGGGGCCCCGCATGCCACACCTTCTTGCCGACCTGCATTGCCACACGAAATACTCAAAGGACTGCCTGATGGAGCCACGCCGTCTTCTCGAGGCCTGCCGTCGCCGGGGCGTCGATCGGATCGCCATCACCGACCACAATACGATCACTGGTGCCCTCGAGGCCGCGGCGCTTGATCCTGAAAGGGTGATCGTGGGCGAAGAGATCCAGACGACCAGGGGGGAAATCCTGGCCTACTACCTTCAAGAGGAGGTGCCGCCCGGGCTCGCGCCCGAGGAGACGATCGCCCGGCTGCGCCACCAGGGGGCCGTCATCAGCGTCTCACACCCCTTCGACGGCCTGCGCGCGGGGGCGTGGGGGGAGGCCGATCTTCAGGAAATCGTGCCCCTCGTCGACGCCGTCGAGGTCTTCAACGCCCGGGTCTGGAGCGACCGGGCCAACCGGGAGGCCGCCGCGTTCGCGCTTCAAGCCGGAGTCCCGGGGACGGCCGGCTCGGATGCACACGCTTATCTGGAGATCGGGCGGGCGGGGCTGCGCCTCCCGAGGTTTGACGACGCCGATGGCCTACGGATGGCGCTGCGCGAGGCGGAGGTCGTCGGGCGGCGATCCACCTACCTCGTCCATCTCCTTTCGCGCTCCGCCTCGATAGTCCAGCGCCTCCGGAGCGCCGGGCCTCGGAATGCACGCGCCGGCTCCGCAAATCAGAGGACCTGACTCGAGCCCGGCCCTCACTCCAAGCTCGCGAGAAGCAGGAGGCAGTCCCAGTTCTACTCCCGGGCTGCCCGAGTTGCTTCTGCTATAGCCCTGGGTGACTCGCCGGGCGAGGCCGCCCCTCTACGGCTCAACCCTCCATAGGTGGATGTTCCCCACGCCGCCGGTGGCGATGATCCGGCCGTCCGGCGAAATCGCCAGAGAAATAAGCCCAACCGGGGAAGTCCCGCGAGGTGAGGCCGCGATGAGCAAGGGCTCGTATTCGGAGGTCGCATAGGCGCGCAGCGTCCCGTCCCGAGAACCGCCGATCACCAGAGACCCGTCGGGCGAGAATTCCACACCTACAACCACTTCAGGGAAATCCGACAGCATCTCGATCAGGCGGCCGGTGGAGAGGTCCCACAGCCAGATCGCCCCGATCGTGCATTGGGCATTCGTGGACTGCTGGCACAGTCCCGTGGCCGCCGTGGAACCATCCGGCGAGATGGCAATGCTCGAGACCTGCCCGGCGTGGTACAGGATGAACTGCTCGGCACCGTCGCTCGTCCTCCACACTCGCACGTTGCGCGACGTACCTCCCCCGACGATCAGGGAGCCATCGGGCGAGTAGGCGATATCGGGGATATTCCAGAACTCCGCGAACTGGATTCCGCGCTCCCACATGTCGACGGCGAAGGTCCAGATCGCGGCATCCTGAAGAGGTGCCCCCGGCAATTCGTCGACTCCTCCCACGGCCAACGTCCGGCTGTTGGGCGAGAACCCCACGGCTACGACCTCGTTGGGGAAGTCGAGCGACTGGAGCAGCGTTCCGCTACGCCAATCCCAGACCTTGGCCGTGTGGTCCCTCGAAGCGGAGGCCAGGAACCTGCCGTCGGGCGAGAAGGCGATTCCCCAGACGATTGACTCGTGCCCTTCCAGCGTGCGAACCGGCAGCCCGGTGGGCACTTCGTACAATCGGATGGTGCCGGCCTCGTCGCCCACGGCCGCGGCCAGCACCGTTCCGTCCGGCGAGAACGCCAAGCTCCGGACGAGTTCCCCCTCGGCGAAACTCATGAAGGGCGAGAGGCCGCCAACCGTTTCGGCTGAGATCACCGGCGGCGGGGTGGCGGTCGGAGGCTGCGTCGTCGGCGACGGTGGAACGCTGGTCTCGGTGGGCGCATCGGATGGGGCAGTCCCCGTAGGCGCCGACGGGGCCACGGCGGTGGTCACGCCCGAGAGCAAGCACGCCGAGATCACTATTGCTGCGACAAGCACGGTCACAAGCTTCTTCATTTGTCGCCTTGTTTTGGATTCGCCCGGCTTGGCCTCAGCCTGCGACGTTGCCTGCCCGCCCAACCCATACCTGGGTTGACGGACGCAGGCTGGCCCGCCCCGTTGCCGGCGCGGGCACGCGGCCAGGCGCCCTCAGCCCATCGGCCGCCAGCCGGCCTCTTCGACCGCCAGGAAGATGTCGGTGGCGGAGATCATGCCCACGAGTGTGCCGCGCTCATCCTCCACCGGCAGGTGATGGATCCCCAGGTCCTTCATCTTGCGGGCGGCCTGGCGCAGCGTCCACTCGGGGCGGGCGCAAACGATCGGGGCCGTAGTCAATTCGGAGATGGGCATCGCGGCCGGGTTCCGGTCGTCGCCGACAATCTTGTCGCGGATGTCGCTGGTCGTGACGATGCCGTAGGCGGTCTTCTCCTTGCTCGAAAGATCGACGACCAGGCTGTGGATGCCGCGGCGGCGCATGAGGGTGAGGGCCTGGGAGGCCGACATCTCCAGCGGGATGACGACGACCGGGCTGCTCATCCAATCGCGGACGGTGTGAGTCATGACCTCACCTCCAGGCGCCACGGGCAGGAATGATTCTGGAGCTATTGTATCTTATTGGGACGGGGAGAAGGTGATCAGTGATCGGTAGGCGGCACCAGGGCACTGGTGCGCCTGGGCACCAGGGCTTCCGGGCACCCGGGCACTTCGCGCAATGGTGCCTTGGTGCCCTGGCCTGACAACAGATCACCGAGTAACCGATCACCGTCAACCGACTAACCGATCACCGACCACCGATCATCCCCTCCGCGCAGGTATAATCCCTTCCCATGCCCGGGCCCACGCGCATCCTCTTCGTGTGCTACGCGAATCTGATCCGCAGCCCGCTGGCGGAGAATCTGTTCCGCCGGTTCAGCGAAGAGGCGGGGCTGGGCGGAAAGTACGCGTGCGATTCGGCCGGCACATCGGTCTACAGCCCGGGCTCGTCTCCGCATCCGGCCATGCGCAAGACCGCCGAGTCCCACGGGCTGGCGCTCAGCGGCCAGGCACGGGCTTTCGCTCCGGCGGACTTCGAACGCTTCGACTACATCCTGGCAGCCGATCGAGACGTGGCCGCGGATCTGCGCGGTTGGGCGCCCAATGAAATCCGCCGGGCGAAGATCCGGCTGCTCTCCGAGTTTGACCCGCAGGCCGGGAGTCGGGCCGGGATCCCCGATCCGTACGGTGGCGGGCCGGGCGCGTTCGAGGCGACTTATCAGGCGGTCGAGCGATCGGTGCGCGGGCTGCTCGAGTGGCTTGAGGGCGGGCAGGCCGGGGATCCCGCGCCGCGAGGTTGATCCCTTGAGGAGGTGGGCAGCGTGAGCTACCGGTATGCGATCATCGGTGCAGGCCGCCAGGGCACGGCCGCGGCCTATGACCTGGGGCGCTTCGGCGAGGCCGAGGCGATCCTCATCGCCGACAGCGATCCGCAGGCGGCCGAACGCGCCGCGCGGCGCGTGAACGGATTGCTCAAGCGAGACCTGGCGCAGGCGGTCACAGCCGACGCCTCCGATCCGCACGCGCTGGCTGGGGATCTACGGGCCGGCCGCGTCCAGGCTTTCCTGAGCGCCGTGCCCTACTTCTTCAATCTCGGCCTCACCCATGCCGCGATTCAGGCCGGGGCCGGCATGACGGATCTGGGCGGCAACAGCGACGTCGTGCTGCAGCAGCTCGAGCTTGCCTCCGAGGCCCAGGCCGCCGGGATCTCGATCGTCCCCGATTGCGGGCAGGTACCGGGGATGGGGACGTCGCTCATTCTGTATGCAATCGAGCACCTCGACGAGCCTCGCGACGTCTTTATGTGGGACGCCGGGCTGCCGCAGACGCCGCAGCCGCCGTGGAACTATCGGCTCACTTTCAGCATCGAGGGCCTGACCAACGAGTACGACGGCGACGCGCTCTACATCCGCGATGGGCAGACGGTGCGCGTGCCCGCGCTCGAGGAGCTCGAGGAGGTCGATTTCCCGCCCCCCCTGGGGCGCCTGGAGGGCTTCACATCCTCGGGAGGGCTGACGACGGCAGCGCGCACGTTCGCCGGGAGGCTCCGGACGCTGCAGAACAAGACGCTCCGCTACCCCGGGCACTTCGCCCTGCTGAAGACGATCCAGCAGCTCGGCCTCCTACGGCTCGAGCC
>DATEAV010000180.1:0-3671 GCA_035288185.1 Anaerolineales bacterium
GCAGTCTGACCCTCGTCGTGGAGGACACGCGCCTCGCCCACCAGGCGATCGAGCAGATGGTGACTGAAATGGAAGGTGAGGGGGCCTTCGTGGTCTCTAGCAACGAACGAGAGAGCGGCAGTGAGGGATCACCTTACATCACCATGAGTATCCGAGTTCCAGCCACGCGCTTCGAAGAAACCATCGACCTCATGACCGCCATGGCAGTTGAAGTCCACGACAGGACGGAGTCGGCTCAGGACGTGACCGAGGAGTACGTGGACCTGGATGCCCGACTGGAGGCACTCGGTGCAGCGAGGGATCGACTGCTGGAGATCATGGAGGCATCCTCGACCACCGAGGAGCTATTGCTTGCTGAACAGCATCTCGCTCAACGTGAGGCGGAGATTGAGTCAATCCGGGGCCGCATGCAGTATCTGTCGCAATCAGCACGGCTCTCCAACATTGCGATCGAGCTCTGGCCCTACCTCGTGAGCCAGCCCGTTGACACGCGCTGGCGCCCTGCGGAAACGGTGCGTCGGTCGTTTGACACGTTGTTGAGTGGTCTTCGAGGCTTTGCCGATTTCCTGATCTTCTTCAGCATCGCCATGCTGCCCTGGCTGCTATTGTACGGCGGCGTCGGTTATGGCGTCTTCCGCCTGATTTCTTGGCGGCGCGCGCATGGGGGCCGGGGCAAGCCGGAAGCCACGCCCTCTCAGCAACCCTGAGGACCTCATCCATGGACTGCAAAGGGAGATGCAGCTGGGCGAAGGCAAGATGCGGCTCGCCCGTGAGCATTCGCGCCTCGGTTTGTCTGCACGCGGAAGGTCTGCTTTGTGCCAGGTAACTCGACGGATGCACCTCCGGCGGGCCCTCGCCATAGGTTGGATCGTGGTCGTGGGTTTCGCCCTCGTCGCCGCGCTCGTCATCGAGATTCTCTTCGGCCCACTGTCGCTGATTGCGGACGCCATCAGGATCAGCACATATCGCCGTGAGTTGCGTGCCGCATTGGCGCGCTGGGAGTCGAGCGGGATCTCAGATTACAGCATCGACGTGAGCGTTTTCGCGCCGCCCCTATGCACGTATGACGCGTCCCTCACCGTGCGCGACGATGAGGCGGTCTCCGCCACCCTATGGCGGTATCGATCGAACCCCAGAGTGGCCGCGCAGGGGATGGAATCGTTCTGGGCCGAGTACTGCCCAACCTCCAGGTACACCGTTTCCGCGATGTTCCGACGAGCGGAACAGGACCTGCGGTCCATCGACCTTGCGCAAGAGTCCCTGAGAATGTCCTTCGATCCACAGTTCGGCTTCATCATCCAATGTGAGGACCGTTATCTCGGAAGCCGAGGTTTGCTCGCTCCGGCGACTGGAGATCGCTGTCCCGAGTATACCTTCACCAACTTCGTGCCCATGGAACCGCCTCCGTCGTAGAGGCTGCGGGGCCGGCTGGAGGCTGTGCGGCTCGGTGGAGAAGCGCGGGGCGACTCTGGGTTGAGCGAAAAACGCGCGGCGGCGGGCGAGAAGCCGAGGCCGACGTAAGCGCCCGGGTCCGCGGGCTAGACGGCGACGGAGGACAATCCGACTACGCTCGCACGTTCTGCGACGACGGTGCCTGGCGGTGTCTGCAAGAAGATTGAAGACGAACCGACGAGCCAAGACGCCCGGCGTTGAACTCAGCCGCCCGCGAGCCCGCGGACGGATTCCCACCCGAGGACGCGCAGCCGGCGCCACATTTCGGGATCGCGCACGCGTTCGGCGAAATCCAGCCAGGCGGATTCGATTTGGCCCCAGCGGGAGCCGGGCGTGATGAGCCAGAGGTGGGACGCCAGGCCGAGGCGCTCGCCCAGCCCGAGCGCGAGGAGCAGCGTTCTTCCAAGCTGATAGTGCAGGCTGCACGGAGGGCGCCCTCCCTCTGGCGTTGGGCGGGGGCCGAAATCGAGGGCGCGGTCAAACCGCGCCTCGGGGACCTCCCAATAGCGACAGGCCGCTCCTGGCTGCACGTTCTCGACATGGATTTCGGGGCACTTGCCACGGGCATAGCGGCCGCAACGGCCAAGACCGCTCAGGTGCTTGGCCTCGACCAGGATCAGATGCTCGGACCCGACCAGAAAGAGATCGACCTCCGTCTTCTGCTCGCCGCCTCCCAGGAGATCAATCGACTCCGATAGCCCATTCAGGGGCACACCGTCGAGGCCGTAGCCCCACAAGTAGGGCTTGAGCGAATCGTCGGCAACGATACCGCTTCCCCAGAGGGGCCGCAGGGCAAGGAGCGTAGAAAGCTGCAGATGCGGCCGGGCGAGTGGGTAGATCAGATTCCAGAGGAGGGCGTTTTCGGAGGCGGGCTTGCGCAGGTTCTCGAGCACCCGCGGCCGGAGAGCCTCGAAGATCCGCTCGCCGGCCCCGGCGAGAATCCGCTGCGGAAGAGCATCGAGGGGCCGGCTCCGCATGCGGCGGCTCACCCGGGGGGCCCTCCCGATCGCTGCCCGCGGGCAGTGGGCGCGGCCGAGCGCCTCGGGGGTCGCCGGGGCCTTCGGGACGACTGAGTCGATGCGGCGGCGCAAAGGGCGGCAGTGAGCTCTCGCATCCTCGAAGGAGAGTCGAGCTGAAGCCCAAAGGCCCGGCGCCCGCGCTCGAGGAGAGCCTGGAGGTCGCCAACGGCCTGCGCCCGCTCCAGCACGCCAAACGAGTAGCCGGCCCCGGGTATCGGAACGTCGCCCTCGGGCTTGGCTGTGATGACCAGGAAGACCTGATCGTCGGGCCCGCCCTTGTGGATCTGGCCCGTGGAGTGCAGGTAGCGAGGGCCAAAGCCGAGCGTGGTCGAGATCCCCAGGCGGTGCCGAAGGGTCTTGCGCAGGGCAGCCAGCCTTCTCTCCAACGCAGGTTTCTGGTGGAGATAGGCGAGGAGGGCGAGGCCCTTCCCGGGATCGAGCTGCATGAGGAGCCACGCGGCGAAGCCTCTCAGATCGGAGCCGGGCGGAGGGCCGGGCTGTTCCCGATCGCCCGCGAGCGTGAGGCCCGAGCGTTCCCAAAGGACAGGAGGGGAGGGGAGAGTTCCTCGCCGCGTGTAGGCCTTGAGGAGATCGTTCGTCCGGGACTTTGCCCGCTGAACATCAGGCTGGTCGAAGGCGTTGACGCCGAGGGCATGGCAGGCGACCGCAGTGGCGACCTCCCAACGGAAGAACTCGGCTCCCAGGCCAGAAGAGCCTTCTGCGCAATCCAACACAGCCACGGGGAGCCCCGATTGGGCGAAGGGTCCCACGCGCGAATCCAGGGATCCGGTGAGGCGAAGGTAGACGAGCAGGCGGTCCTTGCCGTAGGACTTTGCCGCCCCCGGCGGCTCGCCCACAATGGGCAGGATGCCCCTGCCCTCCTTTCCGCTGCTCTCGGCGACGAGCTGTTCAATCCAATCGGCCAGAGGCGCTATTTCCGGATCGGCAAGGATAGTGAGCTTTGGGTGGCCGGATCGGGCCCCGGCGGCCAGGATCGCGCCCAGGAAGACCCCCGGATTGCGGGCGGCCTCAGCCTTTGGCCCGCAGGCATGCGCCATGCGGGCTCCGCCGCGCAAGAGCGCCTCGAGATCGAGGCCCAGCAGGGCCGCAGGGAGGAGACCGAAGATCGAAAGCGCGGAGAATCGCCCTCCGACGTCCGGCGGGCCGAGGAAAACCCGGCGAAACCCTCGCTCGCGGGCG
>DATEAV010000181.1:0-6459 GCA_035288185.1 Anaerolineales bacterium
CTCAGGCCCTCGCATCGCCATCGTCGGCCCTTGCGGCTCAGGCAAGACGACCCTGGCCCGTATGCTCACGGCGCGGGGCTTGGACGCCCGCCAGATCGTTCAGGAACACTCATACGTTGCGAATATGTGGCAGGTGATCACACGCCCCGATGTGCTCATCTTCCTGGACGCCTCGCACGCAGTCTGCAACCGCAGGAAAAACCTGGGATGGTTGCCAGAAGAGCATGCCGAGCAACTCCGGCGGCTTCGGCACGCACGCCAGCACGCCGCGCTCTACGTCCTCACCGATTCTCTGACGCCGGAGGAGGTGATGGCCCGAGTCTGGGATCAGCTGTCGTCGAAGCGCCTGATCCCCTGGCCTTCCACAGAATCCCCGTAGGCGCTTTCCAGTGAGCGCCCAAGACCATCCCTGGGTATGGCCCGAGGGGCTCCGTGAGGTAAGCGGTGGCTCGATCGCCGGCAGCCCCGAGGCGTTCGGTCCCTCAAAGGCCGCTGGAGTATGGGTTCAGCCCAAGTCCCAAGGGTGTATAATCCGCCGGCTCGGCCTGACCGAAGCAGGTGAGAAACGCGGCGGGCCGGGTTGTCTTGTACCGCATCGCAGGAGTAGGTATGAAGGCCAGGAATCTGGTTCGCCTCGCCGGAATTCTTGTTCTGGTCGCCGCAGCTGCCTGGGTCGACTGGCCGGAGAATCCCGGGCTTCACATCGGTCCAGTGAATCTCAACCCGCGAATGGTCCAGGGCCTGGACCTTCGGGGAGGCGTGCGCGTTCTCCTGGAGGCCGATCTCCCAGAATCGACCACGATCACCGCCGAGCAGCTCCAGGTCGTGCGCGAGATCCTGGACAATCGCGTGAACGGGCTGGGGGTTACGGAGCCGATTGTTCAGGTGGCCGGGCAACGCCGAGTCCTGGTGGAGATCCCCGGCGTCGATGACCCGGATCAGGCCATTGCCACGATCCGGGAGACGGGCCTCCTCGAGTTCGTCGAGGTCGATGCCGCCGGCCGAGCCGGGCTGTTGTCCGGGCAGATCCCGGTGATCACAGATCTGGTGACGAGCGCATCTCCCTCCACGGCCGAACCGACCTCGTCCGGCAGCGCCACCGCGCCCGCCTCAGAGCCTTCACCACCGGCGGCCTCCCCGACCGGCGCGGCCTCCGGATCGACGCCGACCGCCGAGCCGACGCAGACGCCCTTCGCCCCGGCGCCGCGCATCTTCCACACCGTGATGACCGGGGCAGTCCTCGCCGATGCCGGCGTGAGCACCGACGGGTTCGGACGCCCGGCTGTGGAGATCCTCTTCACCTCGGAGGGCGGCCGATTGTTTGCCGAGTACACCTCGACGCACGTCGGCGGATTCCTGGCGATCATCCTCGACAAGCAAGTGCTTTCGATCCCGCAGATCGGCGAGCCGATCACGAACGGCGAGGGGCAGATCTCGGGGGACTTCACCTACGATGAGGCCAACGCCCTGGCCATCCAGCTGCGCTACGGCGCGCTGCCGATCCCGCTGCGCATCGTCGAGACCAAGACCGTGGGCCCGACCCTGGGTCAGGACTCACTAGATGCCAGCCTGGTGGCGGGATTAATCGGCCTGGGGGCGGTGATGCTCTTCATGGCGCTCTACTATCGCCTGCCCGGAATCCTCGCCGACCTGGCTCTGCTCACCTATGCCCTGATCACCTTCGCCCTCTTCAAGCTCATCCCGGTCACCCTCACGCTGCCGGGAATCGCCGGCTTCGTCCTTTCGATCGGGGTGGCCGTGGACGCCAATGTCCTGATCTTCGAGCGGATGAAAGAGGAGCTGCGCGCCGGGCGCCCGCTCCAGCGGGCCATCGATCTCGGCTTCTCACGTGCCTGGCCGTCGATCCGTGACTCGAATCTCTCCACCTTGATCACCTGCGGCATTCTGTTCTGGCTGGGGAGCGCTTTTGGAGCGAGCATCGTGAAGGGCTTCTCGCTCACTCTGGCTCTTGGCGTGGCCGTGAGCCTGTTCACCGCCATCACCGTCACCCGCACGTTTCTGCATCTTGTGCTCGACAGCGTCCGCCTCGAGGCCCGCCCATGGCTCTTCGGAGTGTAGCCGGGAGGGCAACTGGGCGGGCAGCGCGGCCTTGCTGCCGCACCGATTCCTGTCATCGGGGAATCAGGTTCGGAGCCCTGGACCATGATTGACATCGTCGGAAAGAGATACTGGTTCTTCGCCCTCTCCCTGCTGGTGATCGTCCCGGGGATGATCGCCCTGGCGATGTGGGGCCTGCCTCTGGCGATCGACTACACGGGCGGCAGCCTGATGGAAGTGGCATTTCCTCCTGCAGCGCGCCCGGAGCCGTCCGAGGTCGTCAGGCTTTATGAGAGCCTGGGAATCTCCGGCGCAGTCGTCCAGACGGTGGGCGAGGACGGCCTGACGATTCGCACCCGCGAGATGGCGCTGGACGAGAAGGACCGGGTCCTCGAGGCACTGGAGGCCCGCTTCGGAGGCCCCGTGACGGAGCAGCGGTTTGATCTAGTGGGAGCGACGATCGGCGGCGAGGTCGCCGAGCGGTCTGCGCTGGCCGTCGGCCTGGCGGCCGTCGGGATCCTGCTCTACATCACCTATGCCTTCCGCGGAGTGCCCCATGCCTTTCGCTTCGGCACGGCGGCGATCATCGCCATGCTGCACGACGTGGCCGTCGTCTTCGGTGTCGAGGCGATTCTGGGACACTTCCTGGGGTGGGAAGCCGATGCTCTCTTCCTGACGGCCCTGCTCACGGTGATCGGCTTCTCGGTTCACGACACGATCGTCGTCTTCGACCGGATTCGGGAGAACCAGGCCCTCTACCGCCGGCTCGATTTCGAGACCGTGGTCAACCACTCCATCGTGCAGACGCTCGATCGCTCGATCAACACACAGCTCACGGTAATGCTCACTCTCCTGGCGCTTCTGCTCTTTGGAGGAGTCACCACGCAGCACTTTGTGACCACCCTGCTGGTGGGAGTGTTCAGCGGCACCTACTCCTCGATCTTCAACGCGGCGCCGATCCTCGTCGTCTGGGAAGGACGGGAATGGCGGCATTGGTTCCGCGGCGAGGGGCCCGCAGCCGCCTGAGAGTCGATTGGCCTTTCACAGGCTCAGCGCACACGACTCGGCGACGGCCGGGACCCGGGGATCCCCCGGTCGCTAGGCATCCGGCTTCCTGAAGTATGGTCACAGGAAGGCCGCCGGGACAGCCGATGGACGCTTCCGACGCGATCCAGGAAGGAGAGGATTTCGCGAGACGCGACGCCTCCGCCTACTCCTCGTCTTCCTCGGAGGGCGGTGGCGGCGGCCAGACGGGCGCGCGTTTGTCGGCCGGAGGTCTTCGTCCGCGATCGCCTGGGCCCTCGCTCGCCGAGGGCTCCCGAGGGCTTCCGCCGTCGGTCACCCCAGCGGCCTCGCGCACCGCATCGAGCAGTTCTGAGAGCTCCTTGTCCGGTGGGACCAATCGCTCCGGGATTGGAGTGCGGTCGTGGCGGTCCACCGCAGGTGCGGCGGTGGGCGGTGCCTTTGCGGCCTTGCCGGGCGTCTCCTCGCTCGTGCCTGCCTGCTTCAAGGAACGGCGCACTTTTCCCAGAAGCCCGGAGGGATGCTCTGTGGCCTCTGCGGCGGGGGTCTCGGGTTCTGGCGCCGCCTCACGCCGAAATGTCCCCGAGTCTGGCGTTCTTGGCTTGATGTCAGGTGCGGAAGGCGGCGAGGCCGGTCCCCGCTGGAGCCGGCCTGGCTCTGGAGGCCTGTGCGCTGATGCAGGGGCTGCCTGCAGAGGAGCCGGCGGCACTTGCAGCTCCGGCTCGGAGATCTTCTCTGACGCTGATGTTGGCGGTTCCGGCGCCGCCTTGGCCTTCCCCTCGCGGCGCATCTTGCCCAGAAGTCCCTGGGATTTCTTCGGCACCGGTGTAGGCTCGACGGGCTCTGGCTCCGTGGGAACGGGCGGCCCTTCGAGCGGTTCCTCGACCTCCGCCTGGATCTCAGCCTCGAGTGCAAGAGGCTCGGGTTCCTGCGGCGCGGGAGTCTCCGCTAGATGCTGGAGCAACCGCTCCAGCCCCGCATCCAGGTCTTCCGCCGGGGTGGTTGGCTGCCCGCTCGGGGCCGCCGGCGAGATCGGCGGCGCGGGGCCCGCGGGCGGGCGGTCTTGCCCGATCTCGAGGCCTTCCTCAGACAGGAGAACCGTAGCGAATCTCCTGGCTTCCTCGGTCTGTGTTGGGGGCGGGCTCGGGGCGGGCTTCTTCCGCTCCGCTGCCTCGCGAGGCTTCTCCTGACCGGCCCTCGGGGGCGGCCACGGGGTCACCGGGGACGCCTTCGACGAAGCCTTGCCCCTCTTGGCAGCTCCCGGCGGAGGCTCCTGGCCTGCCTCGGCCTCCACCTCCGCAGCCTCCGGCTCGGGCTCTTCCTCCAGGGCCAGGCCTTCCCAATCCACCTCGGCCACCCGCCGCGCACGGCTCTCCCCGGCCTCAGGGCCCAACATGGTTTCGATGGCGGCTACCTGCGTGAGGAGCAGGCGGACGACGTCAGTTTCTTTCTCGTCCAGGGCTTGTCGGGCAAGCCAATCTAGGCCTGGCTTGAGGCGCGCCACCGAACCCGATAGTTGGCGTCGAATGTCCACCCCTTCCTCGCCCGCCTCGCCGATGGTCACCAGGATGCGAGGCTTCCCCTCTTCAGGCGGCAGCGCCTGGGCCCTCAGGCGCAGGTAGACCCCGTCGATCTCGGTTTCCGACTTCGTCGGCCGGCGCGGGGGTGTGAGAGTCGACAGGTAGCGGCGAAGCGGTTGGACCTCAAGGCGGGCCTCGCGGGCCAGCCACTCCTCTGCCGTGGCATTGCTCACGAGGACTCGCCCTTCCCCGTCCACCACAAGCACGCCCTCGGGGAGCCTGGCCAGGAGATCGACCATGTCTTGCTGCTTGCGCCGCATCTGGCGGATGCGATCGGTGACCTCGGCCTCAAGCATGTCCCCCCGGCGCCGCTGGATCTCGGCCATCCGCTGATTGTCCCGGATCAGCCGGCGGAACTCCAGGGCCCGCGAGACAGAATTGTCGAACACGCTCATGTGATCGAAGGGTTTGGAAAGGTAGCTGAAGGCCCCCATGTTCAGCGCTTCCACGGCGTTGTCGAGCGTGGCCGAACCGGTGACCACAATCACCTGGACGTGCGGGTCGTTCTCCTTGGCCTTGCGCAGGATTTCGAGCCCAGTCCCCCCCGGCATGTAGATGTCGGTCAGGATCAGGTCGTAGGCCGTCTGTTGGACCATCCCGATGGCGGTCCGTCCGTCCTGGGCCCGATCCGCCTGGAGGCCCATGCGCCCAAGGCGGCGGGTCATCAGGTCGAGCATATGTGTGTCGTCGTCGACAACGAGGACGCGCCACTCAGCCATCGATCATTCTCTGTGCAACGTTCATGCCAGCCTCTCCACCCTTGGTCCTCGGCTCATGGGCCTAGCTCCTCAGACCCGAGACTGGTGACCGCCTCGGGCTGGTAGTGCGGGTAGAACACTACGGTGAGGCGTGGTCTCTCCCCAATGGTAGGTTCCTCAACCGAAAGCCACAGCACCCCGTCGTTCAGTCCGGAGGCCCGGACGTGGATCCCTAGGCCGTTGTTGGGCAGTCGTCCAGTCACCCAGCGCTCCAGAGTCGCGACATAGTAGTCGAACAGGAAGGCAGGGCCTTCAGTATCCGCGTAACCCCAAAGGTCCGGGGCGTTGCCCATGGTCGCGGTGACAAGGTCCTCGGTCGAGACACCGTCGAACCCGAGCAGATCCGCGCTCGTGTCACCCAATAGGAGCGCGCCGGCTCCGGGATTGCCCGCCCAGGGCAGCCCGGTCATCCGCTGGCTCCATGTCACTGAGTCAGCCGCCCACATATCAAGGACCGCGCTTGCCTCCACCTGGGATCCGGTTTCTCCGGCGCCCCACAGCCGGATCCGCGAGCCGGCCGGGTTGTAGACATCCTCGACGATTCTCGCGCCGTTTGGCACCTGCCACGAGGCCGGCCCGCTGAAGTTGGCCCACTCGGCGAGCGTCAGGTGCACCAGATCTTGGCCGGAGAACGGGTCACAGCCATCGCCGACGATATCCGCCTGGAGGGCGGATTGAGTGGCGAGGGCGAGGACATCGCTGTTGACATCGGCATCCACACCGCATTGGAGGACGGCGTCCTGGTAGAGCGTGTTTCCGTCACCCTCGTAGAACTCCAGGGTCACAGGGGCGGCGATCAGGTCGACAGGCTGTGGGCCGGCCAGCGGGTTGCCGTAGTAGACGAAGTAGTCCACGGCCTCCACCCCGGAGGGTATCGGGGCCTGAAGCTCAAACCAGATGTCGGTCGTCGAGGAGTTCATCTCGAAGAGCTGGCGGGGCAGCTCGTTGTTCTCGCCAAGCGAACTGTTGTAGTAGACGATCCGCAGGTCGTCCCCGTTGGGCAGCATCTTCAGAGCGGCGACCAGGGCGGCCGTGTCCAT
>DATEAV010000182.1:0-9984 GCA_035288185.1 Anaerolineales bacterium
CGGGGGAGCCATCGGAGGTAACCCCAATCCAGACCCGGGCGTGCCCATGGTCGCCGTGGATGAGGATCAGAGCCCTCGCTCGGCTGAGCTCCTGGGCGCGCTCCTTGAGTCGGAGGCTGTCCGCCTCGAGGTGCTGCCACGACCTGAAGCGGAAAGGGACTTCGAGGATCAGAGCGCGGCGGCGCTCCTGGTCGTGCCGCAGGGGTTCGAGGAGCGCCTGGCGTCGGGTCAGCCGGCGGAGGTCGAGCTCAGGGTGATCCCCAACGACCTCGACTCACTGGCCGTCGAGCAGGCTGTTCGGTCCGCCGCCGCCGGCGCCGGGCGCGCCCTGGCGGTCGCTTACGGGAGTCTGGCGGAGGCCGAGCGAATGCGGCCCTTCACCGCCGAAGCCGAACGCCAGGCCTACTTCGAGGCTGGCCTCCGCCAGGCACAGGACCTCATCGCCGCGGCCCCGACGCGGCTCATGGTTTCGGAGCCTGCGCTGCAAGAAGCCGAGGCAGGCGGCTTCGACGCCACGGCCTTGGCTTCGGCCGGCCAGCTGATCACCTGGGTCTTCATCCCGCTCCTGGGCACGTCAGGGCTCTTCGCCTATGAGCGCCTGCGCGGCACGCTGCGCCGCTTGATCACCACCCCAACCACTTCGGCAACCTACCTCCTGGGCACGATCACCGGCCAGCTGGCTCTTTCCATCGTGCAAATGACACTGCTTGTCGGTTTTGCCGCGCTGGTGATGAAGCTTTCGTGGGGTAGCTCCCCGCTGGCTCTGGCCGTCGTGCTCCTCTCGTTCGCGCTGGCAGCCGTGGCGCTCGGCACGATGCTGGGCACGTTCATCAAGACCGAGAGCCAGGCCAGTGGATTGAGCATCCTCTTGGGAATGGCCATGGCGCTGCTGGGCGGTTGCTGGTATCCCATCGAGCTGTTCCCGCAAGTGGCCCGCACGGCGGCCAGGATCCTGCCCACCAACTGGGCGATGCAGGGCCTGACCGACCTGACGACGCGCGGCCAGGGCCTCATCGGCATCCTTCCGGAGGCGGGAGTCTTGCTTGGGTTCGCGATCGTCTTCTTTGTTGTCGGCGTTTGGCGGTTCCGGTACGAGTAGGAGATCGTCTCGCCGGTAGCGGCGGGCGCCGGGCAGAGCGGGCAGCGCCGTGGTTTCGAGCACCAAGAGTGGTTCACCAGTGGCCCCAGGGGAATTCCCGGGGCCACGCTTGCCCACTCAGCGCGCCTGCCGCCCGATCCGCTGGAGGCGCATATGGTCGCCGACTACCCCGTGACGGTGTCGGATCCGAGGCACTCGATCATCCCGAAGGTCTTCCGGGCTCGACTTCCCAGCGCACCGCCTGAGCTGTTCTATTGCCTCGACCTGCGCAAGTATCTGGGGGAGAGCGAGTAGGCCGTATCGCCCTGGCTGGAGGATCCAGGGCTCAGCCGGGGACAATCCGCGACTTTTCGGGCGCGGCAGCGTAGATCGAGGCGGAGAAGCACACAGGAGAAAACAACATGGCAACAGAAATCAAGCGCCTCTACCGCTCGCGCCGGGAGCGAATGCTCGGGGGTGTGTGCGGCGGTCTGGGTGAGTACGTGGGAATGGACCCCACGGTCGTGCGGCTCATCTTCGTCTTGCTTGGGTTCGCAACGGGGCCTGGGGTCTTGCTCGCCTATCTGATCCTGCTCTTGGTTGTCCCCGAGGAGCCGATCCCCGCGGCGCCCGCCTCAGGATCGTGACCGGAACGACTTTCCCGCGGGGGGCGACGGTCCGACGGCTTCGCGCCGCAGTCGCCCCCCGCAACCTCTCGCCGGTTCGCGGGACTGCCTCCCCCTTAGATTGCCCGGTTGAGCTCTTGGGAGGGCCCTGCGTCTTCAGTTCGCTCGCGGTGACGAGCCAAAAAAGCGCCCTCCCCGCGGGGAGGGCGCTTTGCTGTGTGCCGTTCCCCAGTTCCTAGCTTTCCGGCGTGCTCTCGATCCTTCGCCTCGCCTCCTCCTCGGAGATCCAGCCAAGCTGTCTCAGGGGGACGATCACATGATGGATCCCGCAGTCCTCCGGCAGCGCGGAGAGCTCAAACCAGGCCAGGTCGTCGGACTTCTCCGGCTCCATGATCCGCGGCTCCCCGCGCACGATCCGGGTGAGGAAGGCGACCAGGTGCCAGTGAACGCCCGAGAGCGGCAGGATCTGATCGGTGTAGCCGATCGTCCGCTCGATCTCAACCTCCACGCCCAGCTCTTCCCGCGCCTCACGCACGGCCGCCGCCTCGGCGGTCTCCCCAAACTCCACTTCCCCACCGGGGTTGGACCACAGTCCCACCGTCGAGCGCGAGGTATCCAGCGTCCCTGCCCGCTTCAGGAGGAGAATCTTGCCCGCACCGTCATGGATGATCGCGCCGACGCCGACCCCGATGTAGTCTTTTCCTGGCTTCACGCCGTCTCAGCCCGCCCTCGCCCCGCACTCAGGGCCAAACTTGGCTAGCGCCATGAGCACGGGACCGCATGGGGCAGCAATGCTAGCCGCCCTTGAGCTTCGTGCCACACTCCGGGCAGAACTTCGCATGGGTCGACTGCGGCGCTCCGCAATTGGGGCAGGAGGCCACAATCGTCTCCCGCCGGTCTCCGTCCGCAAGCTTCGTGCCTTCCTCGGCCATCTCGGCGGGGGCCCACGCCTCTTCCCCGCTGCGGCTCGCCTGGGTCGCCGAGGTCTCCACAGCCAGGTCGGGCGAGCAGTCCTTGCACAGGCCGCGTCTGGAGCTCCAGCACGACCTGCGGCACACCCACTGCGAGCAGCTCGGGCACTGCATGAACTGCGCACGGGTCTCTTGCACCGATTCGAGGAAGGCCTCGTCGTGGGCCTTCTGCCAACCGGATGCGCGCCCGCGCTCTCCGACGTCGGGCGCGGTGGTGAACACGCCCCCCAGCAGGCTGCCGGCGGCGTCGAGGACGCTGCTCCCGGATCCCGCCGTCCAGGGGCGGACCCGGGTGCGGAAGCCGGTCGAGCACCGGTCGCAGTTGAATTCGAACTGAAAGCCCTTCTCGGTGCTCAGGTCGGAGTAGTTGGCGACGAATTCGATCTTTCCGTTCACGATGCACCTTGCCGGAGTCGGGAACTTGCCCTATGCCTCTACGAACTCTTCACCGCAGAGATCGCCGAGAGCCCAGAGTGACACTGAATGTGTCGACGGCCTCTGCGCTCCACTTGCCCCGGACGCACACCTGCCCCCCCGCACCTGCGGTTCGGGGCAGGTGTGCCGTCTCGCACCGGCGTGCCGCCGGGCTTCGCGGCACGAACGGTGGCGGTCGGTGCCAGGGAGTGCCGGGGCACCTGCCCCGGATGCACGGGCCGGGGTCCGCGGTGAATGGATTGGAGGCGGGTTGCTCGCGGTTTACGGCCAGAGCAGTCCCACCAGCCGGCCCTCTCCCACCAGGCTCCGAGCCAAATCGCTCAGGCGGATGACGTCTACAGCGCTGGTCTCGCCCGACCAATATCCAGTCACGAGGCGATCCTCGTCCACCCAGAAGATGCGATCGAACGTCCCTCCGGCGACGCTGGCCACCAAGGTCGTGTCGGAGCCGAGGTGGGAGGCCACGATGATGTGGCCGGCCTCGTCGTCCATGTTCCCCCGGGCGATCGAATAGGCCACGCGAGCCCCGGAGTGCGAGTAGACGCCGGCCCCGTCCTGGCCTTGATCCTCCGGCCACAAGGGGAAGATGTTCTCCACACCGGTCGCCAGATCGCGCTCACGCATTCCAGGGACGCCCGATTCAAGGATACAGGAGCCGATGACGAAGGCGGCGTCGGGCGAGAGGCTGTTCCAACACGGCGCCCCGGGGCTGACGTCGAATCCCACAAGCTCAACTATGGAGCCCGTGCTGGGACTGTAGAGGCCCAGCGTCGAGTAGCCGAAGTAGAGTATGTAGCCGCCGATCCCGCTGATCTGCCAAGCATAGACCAGGTTGCCCGTGGCGGTCCAGGTCACCGGCTCGAGGACGTAATAGTCGTCGATCCCGTCATCCGGAGTCGACTGCACCACAAGCGTTTGCCCAGTTCCGGAGAGGTCCGATATCCAGAGCTTGCTGGTGTTGCCGGTAGCATCCCAGGCGGAGTGCGACCAGGCGATCCGCGATTCGTCCGGCGAGACGACGAAGGTAAGCTCGGTAAGCGCTTCAGCCGCCGTGAAGCCCAGCTCCTCGACCCCGGCCGCCGAGACCCGGCGCACCACGCCCCCGAGGCTCTGGCCGCCGCTATCGACATAGTAGACCGCATCGCCCACCACCTGGGCCGTCCCCTCGCGCACCCAGCCTATGCCCGCGGCAGGCCACGTCCCGGTCAGCGCCCCGTCGAGCGCGTAGAGATGGAATTGGTCGGCCACTTGTGTAACGACAAGCGGCTCGACCGCGGGCGCATCGGTCACTGGAGGTGGCTCCGTTACTGCGGGGACCTCCGAGGCCGGCGGGCCTTCTGTTTCGGGCAGCGGGATGACGTCCGTCACCGGCGGCGTACCCGGGCCGGGAAGCGAGCAGGCGAGCCCGGCGAGAAAAAGGCAGGAAGCAACCACGCGGACTGCATGTGTCCGTTTCATGGTCAAACTCCTTTCCTTAAGGGAATTGCCGTGGATCGGGCGGCAGTGTACACCGCGGGTTGGAGCCGCGCAACCACCGGCGCCTGATCGTCCGGGCTGCCCTTACACGAATCGTTGCCGAGCGCTCCGGCCTCCGCACGGTTCCCTTCCGATTCCCCCGTAGACACCCTCTTCGATTCGTCCTAAGCTAGAGGGGAGTGCGGTTGAGGAAATGCTCATAGGACTCGCTAAGGAGGTAAGCCATGACGAAGGATCTGATCCTCACCCTGGAAGACCGGCCGGGCGCCCTGGCCAAGATGGGCGAAGCGCTCGGCCAGGCCGGCGTGAACATCGACGGAATCTGCGGCGTCACCTTCGAGGGGATGGGAATGATCCACATCCTTGTGGACGACCCTGTAAAGGCAAGACGCGCCCTGGAGGTCGCCGAAATCCCGGTGGTCCGGGAGCAAGATGTCCTCGTCCTCAAGTTGGAAGATCGCCCCGGCGAATTGGGCAACATCGCACGCCGCCTCGCCAACGCCGGGGTCAACATCCATCTCGCCTATCTGGCGACATCCACCCGGCTGGTGCTGGGCGTAGAGGATATCCAGAAGGCACAGGGCGCGCTTCGGGCGAAGTAGTCGGCTCTCCCCTTCCCTCGTGGTCCGGCCGTCCGCTGGCCGCATCCCGCCCCTGAGCCACTGAACGCGATGCAACGCGGCGGACACAGGGAGAATGCGCCGCGCCGTTTCCTTGCCTGAGAAGGGAGCAACCATGGACGCCATTCCCAGTCGCCTCGACACTCTGCTAATCCATGCCGGTGAGCCCATGCCGCGCATCGAAGGCGCGGTGAGCATTCCGATCTTTCAATCCGCCACGTTCCAATACGGCGGCCAGGCCGACTACCACGCTCTCCGCTATATCCGCCTCAACAACACGCCAAACCATATTGCCCTGCACCAGAAGCTCGCCGCGCTCGAGAACGCCGAGGCGGCGTTGGTGACCGCCAGCGGCATGGCGGCGATCACGACGACTCTCCTCACCCTCCTCTCCGTTGGCGACCACCTCCTGGCCCAGGATTGCCTTTATGGAGGCACGCACGACTTCGTCACCCGCGCCCTGCCCGGCTTCGGCATCGAGCATGATTTCATCGACCCGGACGATCCCGCCTCCTGGGAAGGCAAGATCCGCCCTCGCACCCGGGCCATCTACGTCGAGACGCTCTCCAACCCACTGCTCCAAGTGGCCGACCTCGAGGGCGTCGTCGCCTTCGCCCGGGCCCACGGGCTGGTCTCGATCGTCGACAATACGTTCACCAGCCCGGTGAACTTCCGCCCGCCCGAACGGGGGTTTGACCTCTCCCTGCACAGCGGCACGAAGTACCTCAACGGGCACAACGATCTCGTGGCAGGCGCAGTCATCGGGCGGGGCGATCTCGTCGAGCAGATCAAGCGCCAGCTCGACCTGCTCGGGGGCTCACTCGACCCGCACGCCGCTTTCCTGCTTCACCGGGGAATGAAGACCCTGGCCGTGCGTGTGCGGCACCAAAACCAGAGCGCCTTGCAGATCGCCCGCTTCCTCGAGGCGCACCCTGCCGTGGAACGAGTCCACTACCCGGGCCTGGAGACCCACCCGCGCCACGCGCGCGCCCGCTCGCTCTTCGATGGTTTCGGCGGGATGCTGAGCTTCGACCTGAAGGGCGGCGTTGAGGCCGCGGAGCGGCTCCTGGGTCGGCTCACTCTCGCCATCTCGGCCCCCAGCCTGGGCGGCGTCGAGACTCTCATCACCCGGCCGGCAACCACCTCCCACGCTGGAATGGCGCCGGACGACCGGCGTCGCCTGGGGATCACCGACGGCCTGGTGCGCCTCTCGGTGGGAATCGAAGCCCCAGAGGACCTCATCTCGGACTTCGCGCGCGCCCTGGCGCCCTAGACGGTCATCCCGCCGTGTAAGGGGCCCGTAAGGATCCTGGAGGCAGGATCGGGCCTAAGATGAGAATGGGGTGGTTGGATGAGGGCAGGCGGTGTTATGGCAAGCGAGGGTCGAGGCGTCGGGGATTGGATTGTCCGAGGCGTAGCCTCCGTCCGAAAGCGGGCCCGCCGAGCGCGGATCGGGCCGGGAATAATGGAAGCGGGGCTGAGGGCAGTCCCGCTTTTCGTTGATGGGATCCCACTGCGGCGCATCTACGTCGCCGTCGGGAGCATGGTCGACGTCGCCGTGCAAGAGCTCGGGGCCCGCCTCACCGAGGTGGAACCGCTTGTCGATGAATCGCCGCCCGGCGCGCCGGGACCCGGCCTGCCATAGGGCCGCCGCGGAACAGCCAAGGCCCTGGCTGCAGAACCTCTCGCCCCTGCCCTCCCGATCGTACGCAGCCTCTTCGTAATTAGGGATTCGCACGGAACGTCTGAACGCTCAGCTCGACCATCGGCAAGAGGTCGGTGTATCGATCGGCCGGGAATGCATATCCAAGCACCCACACCGATGCCCCTTCTTTGAAGAGATAGGAAATCTGTCGCGTGACCGCACCGGCGTGTGTGAGATCCAGCACGGCCCGCCCCACCGTCTGCCCCCCGATCTGGACCGGCCCTTTCGAGACCTCGCCATACTCCGGGAACTGCTGCACCACCGTGTCCACCCATTCGCCAAGATAGGCCTCCACGCTCATCTCAGCCGGCGCTTCATGAGTTGTGATGACAACGATGGTCTCGTACTCCTCCAGCTCCCAGGAATAGAAACGCAGATTCTCGGGCTGTTCCTCCAGGGTCTGGACGATCTCCTCGTAACCGGGCCCGGCGGCCCGGGCAATTCCCAGCAATTCCTCACGCCGCGCCGCCGGATCGCCGCCCACGAAACCGGACGGCAGCCACAGCTCGACGTCAACCCCGCGATAGGCGTGCCAGCCGGTCATCGGGGCGGGCCCGGCCACGGTTGCGGTCCACGGGGCAGGCAGGGTGTTGGGCGTGGTGTAGAGAAGCGTCCCGGGCGGCGGGGCTCCCCCAAGACTGCAGGCGGTCACCGTCCAGAGGAGAAGACCCGTCAGTATTGAGGCGCCTTTACGTCTCATGGTCGGGCCTCCAAAGAGAAGCGGTCGGCGCAGAGAGGGCCGTATTCGTCGGGCCGGCTGGCATGGAGGCGCGGCTGCAAGACCACACAGGCCTTGCATTCGGTCTGGCGCCAGTGAAAGGGACCGCTGGTTCGGATCCTCAACGTGCTCCAGGTCGTGGTTCCCCACTTCGTCGATATGCACGCGAAACGGACTCACCTCCCCTCCATCCTGAGGCTATCATACGGCGACCGGCGAGGCAAACCGCGCTCTGCTATAATCTAGTATGCCATGCCCCTCACCATCGAAGAGGTTCGTCACATCGCCCATCTCGCCCGGCTGAAACTCACACCCGAGGAGGAAGGCCGCTACCGCCAACAGCTCTCGGCCATCCTCGATCACGCCGCGCGGCTGGCCGAGGTCGACACGGCCTCCATCCCACCGACCGCCACCGTCCTCCCCCTCCAGGCACCGCTGCGGGCCGACGAGCCGCGCCCCGGCCTACCTCTAAGCCTCATCCTGGCGAACGCCGCCGCGTCCGAGGACGGCATGTTCCGCATCCCGCCGGTTTTCGAGGGCGAGGCTTAGCCCCTGGCATCCAGGCCCGCCGCGCGGGGGAGCAGGCAAAGGCGCCCACCGGTCTTCGATGCCCCACCCGACCGATCTCTCCCTTCTCGAAGCCGCTTCCGCCTTGCGCGACGGCCAGCTCTCTTCCCGTGACCTCACGCAGGCCTGCCTCGAACGGATCGATCGCCTCGACTCGCAGCTCCACGCCTTCCTGGCCCTGACGCCGGAGCTTGCTCTCTCCCAGGCCGACGCTGCCGACGGCCGCCTCGCTGAGTGGCGGCGAGATCCAGCCTCCCCGCTCCCCATCACCTGGGGCATCCCCATCGCGATCAAGGACGTCTTGTGTCTGGAGGGCGTCCCGACCACCGCCGGATCGCGGATCCTCGAAGGGTTCCGCCCGCCCTACACCGCCACCAGCGTCGGGCGCCTTGTCTCGGCCGGGGCGGTGATACTCGGGAAGACCAACACCGACGAGTTTGCCATGGGCTCCTCGACGGAGAACTCCGCCTATGGGCCCACCCGCAATCCCTGGGATTTGGCACGCGTTCCCGGCGGGTCGTCCGGCGGCTCGGCGGCCGCGGTCTCCGCCCGGCTCTGCTTCGCCGCCCTGGGAACCGACACGGGCGGCTCCATCCGCCAGCCAGCCTCGTTCTGCGGCATCAGCGGCCTCAAACCCACCTACGGGCGCGTCTCCCGCTATGGCCTGATCGCCTTCGGCTCTTCGCTGGATACGGTCGGCGTGCTCGCCCGCTCGGCCGCCGATGTGGTCCCTCTCTTCACCGTTATCGCCGGCCACGATCCCCTCGACTCGACCTCGACTCCGGATCCCCTCCCCGAGGTTCGCCTCGACGAGGCAGATCTACACGGCCTTCGGGTTGGCGTGCCCCAGGAATACTTCATCGAGGGGATCCAGCCAGACGTCGAGCGCGCCGTGCGCGCCGCCATCGAGGTCTTCCGCAGCCTCGGGGCGGAGGTCATCTCCCTGCATCTGCCGCACACCGACCTGGCCCTGCCGGTCTACTACCTGATTGCGCCGGCGGAAGCCTCCGCCAACCTCGCCCGCTACGACGCCGTCCGCTTCGGGCCGCGGCGATCCGAGAGCTCTCTCACGGAGCAATACCTCGAAACGCGCGGCCAGCTCTTCGGCAACGAAGTAAAGCGCCGGATCATGCTCGGCACCTACGCCCTCTCCGCCGGCTACTACGACGCCTACTACGCCCAGGCCCAGAAGGTGCGCACCCTCATCAAGGCGGATTTCGACACAGCCTTCCAGGCCGTCGACCTGATCGCCTGCCCGGTCGCTCCGACGACCGCCTTCGCCATCGGCGCCCACGGCGACGACCCCCTCTCGATGTACCTGGAAGACGTCTTCACTCTCCCCGCCAACCTCGCCGGGGTCCCCGGGATCGCCTTCCCGGTGGGTTTTGATTCCCATCGCCTCCCGGTGGGCCTTCAACTCAACGCCCCGCGCCTCGAGGAGCCCCGCCTGCTGCAGGCCTGCCATGCGTTCCAGCAGGCCACTGGCTGGCACAAGGAGCAACCACCTCTATGAGGATCGTGATCCCCATGGCCGGTTATGGCACGCGCCTTCGGCCTCACACCTGGTCGAAGCCGAAGCCGATGGTCTCCGTGGCGGGGAAGCCGGTCCTCGGCCACGTGCTCGACACGTTCGATCGGCTCCCCGGGATCGACGAGGTGATCTTCATCGTCGGCTACCTCGGCGAGCAGGTGGAATCCTACGTCAGCCAGGTCTACCCGCATCTCAAGGCACACTACATCGAACAGCGTGACCTGCTCGGCCAGTCGCACGCCATCTGGCTGGCGCGC